>CAIMEI010000001.1 GCA_903839955.1 Candidatus Falkowiibacteriota bacterium
CGGTCGACGGCGTAAAAAATGGAGGCTTGATAGGGAGTGACTCCTTGAGCGTCGCCATATTTTCCAGACAAGTATTCCTCCACCATGCCAGCCGAGTTTTGGTTGTATTGCGGGAAATCGGCGATGGCCACACCAAAACCTTCTGCTTCCAATTTCTCTTGGAGCAGTTTGAGCTGGGTGGTTTTACCGGAACCATCGGTCCCGTCCACCACAATTAAGCGGCCTCGTTCTTTTTGCATAGTTCTTTATCTTCGCAAATCAGCGAGTAGTTTGTCAATCTTTAAGCGGAAGCCTTCTAAATCGCCATTATTTTCTAGGGCTATTTTGGCGGTCGCCATTACTCCGGGGATGGTGAGTTCGGTTTCCACGAGACTTTCTTTCTGGAAATCGGCGAAAGTTTTTTGGCTATCGCCGGCATTTTCGCCGCGCTTTACTAGCCTTTCGTAGCGCAGTTGTTCGGTGGCATCGATGGCTATTAAATTAAAACCAGGCAGTTCGCCGAGGTATTTGATGTCGGCCATCCGCCTGATGCCGTCAATAATGATTAAATCATGGTCATCTTCTTTAACGTCTTCAGTGAGCACTTTCGCCATCAGGTCTTCGCCGAAATGCTGGCGGAGAAGAATGGAGATATCCTGAATATTTTTGCGGCTTTGTTCGAGGTGCAGGCGATCTAAAACGTCGCGCAGCATGGTGGAAAAGCGATGTTCGGTAGCGCCGTATTTTTCTTGCAGGTAGCGCTTCGCTTCGCCTTTACCGCTGGCGATGGGGCCGACGAGGCCGATGATTAATTTTTGTGGCATAAATTATTTAAGGCTAATATCGTGCAGGCCGCGGCGGACATCCCAGTCGTCCAAGTCCAGGTCGCAATACATTTTTACTTCAGGCAGATTTTCTTGCAAGGCGTGAAACATTTTGTGGGCGACTTGGCGCAAGCTGGGGTGCACGGTTTTGCCGGAGCGCAATTCGGTGACATAGACCGCGGAGGGCAGGGGGCAGGTGAGCTTGCAAAAAACCTTGAAGCCCATAGCGATGTAGTATTGGCGGGTATTTTCGTCAGTTGTTAGCTTATCAACGGCAATTTTTTGTTCGGCGATTAATTTTTCCGCCTCGGCGCGCATTTCCTCGGGAAGCTGTTCCAGGTACCAGGATTGAAAACCGAGCGCGGTGGTCAAAAGGGGCATGCGGCCGTTGGCACTGCGGTGGCGCTGGATATCGCGGAAGGAACCGAAGTCCAGGAGAAATTCAAAGACGCAATTTCCGAGGTCGCCGATGAAGTAGGGCAGATTGGTTTTTATTGGTCTATTTTCTAGTAATTCCGGATATTTTTTTAGTTCTTCGCGGGAAATATTAGTGCTAAAAGCGAAGTCTTGCGGTTTTTCGGGGGCAAAATAGCTGTATTTTTCTACCATTTTTTGGCGATAAGTTTCTTGTTCGGGGAAAAGCGGGTGAGAGAAACTATTTTCGTATTTGCCCTGGAGCTTGCCCAAAATATCTTCGGCGATTTCGCGCACTTCGGCGAGGGGGTGGTGGCGCAGGAGCGCTAGTTTGTCCCAAGCTTGGCGCAAGTTGCTGTGCCAGCTTAGCTGGGTGGTGATGCCGGCCGGCAAAAAGCCGCGCATGATATCGAAACAGCGGGCGTTGATAGCTTTTAAATAAACTTTTTCGTCTTCGCCTTCCTTGATTGGATATTTTTCCATCAAAAAGGGCTTAAGTCTTTCTTGTCCGCCAATATAGAAATCCATCCAGCGCTGGATAATGGCTTGAGATTCGGGAGTGTTTAGCGGATCAACGATGGCTTGCTTGGCCATGTCGATGTAGCGGGTGCTGGTTTCTTGGCCGCTATAGAGGGGCCAGTCTTGAATCGCCTTGTCGGCTAAAATACTGATTCCTTCAATGAAAATCGTGGTGCTGCCGCAATCAGCGATGGAGGCGTGTCCGTAGCCGACATAGAAAGTGGACATGAATTTGCCGGAGCCGCTTTGGCGAACTTTGGCGACGTGCTCTTCCACGCTTAGTGGACTGCGCGAATAGAGCGCCTGCATCATCGCGGTGTCTTCCGGGCTGAATTCGTCGTAAACAAAAATCTTTTTCATATAGTTTAGCTTATTTTCATGTCCTTATAGGTGGTCACCTCCTCGGAAAGCAGCACTAATTCAATCCCGGCTTCTTTGAAGATTTCTTTACTGCGGGCGCTGGCGTGGTAATCCTTGGAGCAGACCACTTTTTTGATGCCGGCGTTAATCACCATTTTGGCGCAGGTGTAGCAGGGGGTCATGTGGCAATAGAGCGTGCCGCCGTCAATGGAAATACCGATGCGCGCCGCCTCGCAGATGGCGTTTTGTTCGGCGTGGATGGTGCGGATGCAGTGCCGGGTGATTTCGCCGTTTTCATGAGTGACGGTGTGCATTTCGTGCCCCGCTTCGTCGCAGTGCGCTAGACCAGAAGGCGAGCCGACGTAGCCGGTGGCAATGATGCGGCGGTCCTTGGTGATGATACAGCCGGATCGTCCCCGATCACAGGACCCGCGCGTGCCGACTAGTTCAGCGATTTGGATAAAATACTCGTCCCAAGAGGGGCGCTGATAATTACTTTCCGACATAAAATTAAATCAATCAGGCCAAGCCTCTTGCTTTGGCTGATTTCTATTTAATAATTAGAACGAAGCTTTTTTGCCCTTACATTATAAGCCATTACCAAGATTTGATAAATATTGACTAAATCCCTTTTTATGTCCAAAGCCTCGTTTGCTTTTTCGCTAAAAAAAGGTTAAAATAAAGGGAAATTGAGAAATTATGAGTATCTATCGGATTAAAGTTATCCCTGGCGCCCCCAAGACGGAAAACCGCGGTTTTTTGGCCGACGGCACCTGGAAAGTCGCGCTCGCCGCCGCTCCGGAAAAAGGGAAGGCGAATATTTCGCTCATTAATTTTCTGGTCAAAGAATTAGGCGTGCCAAAAAGCCAAGTAAAAATCTTAAGCGGCGCCACGGCGCGCCTCAAGCTCGTGGAAATAAGTAATTAATTATGACCCTTTCCGTTATTATCGTTTCCTATCAAGTAAAAGAAAAATTGCGCGCTAACTTGCGGGCGCTTTTTTCGTCTGTTAATGCGCCGGATTTTGAAGTTTTTGTGGTTGACAATAATTCCTCTGATGGCAGTGCCGAAATGGTGCGTTCAGATTTTCCGGCGGTGAAATTAATCGTCAATGCGGAAAATCTCGGTTTTGCGAAAGCCAATAATCAAGCCATCAAATTGGCGCAGGGTGATTTTATTTTATTGCTGAATCCCGACATGCAAGTTCGCCCCGACACCTTGTCTTTGGCTGTAAAAGCCGCTGAAAATCAGTCGAAAGCCGTTGTCTCCAGTATTAAATTATTAGATGAACAAGGAAAAATTATCCCCCATGTCCGCCGTTTTCCGCGTTTTTTTGATCAACTGATGGTGGTTTTGAAAGTGCCGCATTTCTTGCCCCAAGTTTTAAACGGCTATCTCTGTAAAAACTTTGATTACGAAAAATCGTCTGCCGTGGACAGCGTGCGCGGTGCTTTTTTCTTGATTAACCGCGCCGCCTGGCAAAAAATTTCCGGCGCCGAAAAGCCGTATCTGGATGAGCGCTATTTCATTTGGTTTGAAGAAGTAGATTTTTGCCGTCAGGTGCGGGAAAAGGGCGGGGAAATTTGGTATTTTCCCGAAGCGTCCTGTTTGGACTATGTTGGCGCCAGTTTTTCGCAGATCGGCCGGAAAATCAAGCAGAATTATTTTCGTGATTCCATGCTAAAATATTTTGCCAAGTGGCAAGCGCCCTGGCAAGCGACAATCTTGAAAGCGGCCTGGCGTTTGGTGGCCGGCGTAATTAGAAAATAAATGAAAAAAGTCGGCATCGTCCTCATTAATTATCAGGCTTACGCGCAAGAATTTTTAATTCCTTGCTGCGACGCTTTGCGCGCCCAGAAATACGACGGGGAAGTGAAAATTTATTTGGTGGACAATGCTTCGTCGGAAGAATCAAAAAAATATTTGCAGGAAAGCTATCCTGAAGCGCAGGTTTTGGCTCGTGAAGACGGCAATTATTGCGCCGCCAGCAATTTGGGTTTTCAAAAAGCCATCGAAGACGGTTGTGAATATTTGGTGGCGCTTAATATGGATACGGAGGTGCAGGCGGGCTGGCTAAGCGAACTGATTCAAGCGCTAGAAAAAAATCCTTCCGCCGGCTTGGCTCAATCCTTGATTTATTTGGCGCCGAAAAATGAAGCAGAAAAAAATAATCCGCTCATTAATACTGCTGGAAATATTATCAATTTTCTTTTTTTCGGCTTCACTAGTTTTTACGGCCGCACTCTGGCGGAAAGCAAAATTAACCTTGATTCCTGCCCGGAAATCGCTTATGCTTCCGGCTGTTCTTTCGCCATCCGCCAAGAAGTTTTTCTAGCTACTGGTCCTTACAATGAAGATTTATACATGTATCACGACGATTTGGAGCTGAGCCTCAAAGCGCGCCTGGCGGGCTGGAAAATAATTCTTGCCCCGCGTTCTCAGGTTTTTCATAAATACCAATTTGTCCGCAACACTCGCAACCTTTACTATATGGAGCGCAGCCGTCAAATCATGTACCGCGCTTTTTACTCGCGCCGCGCTCGGATTTTTTTGGCCCTGCCTTATTTTTTGATGGAAATTGGCCTGTCGGCTTTCTCGATTTTCGGCGGCTGGTTCGGGGCGAAAATGAAACTCTATCCGGAAATCTGGAGCGGCCGTTTCCAAAAAATAGTCAAAAAAGAACGGCGAGAATTGCTTCGGGTCACCAAATTTTCCGGCAAAAAAGTGGCCGCTTCTTTTTCGGGCCGCGTGCAGTTTGCGGAAATTGATAATTTCGTCCTAAAATATTTGGCCAACCCGGCACTGAATTGGTATTGGCAAATTATTAAACATTTTATTTGATATGGATCTCTCAATAATTATTGTTAACTATAAAAGTAAAGAAAAATTAAGCAATTGCCTGAAATCAATTGCCGAAGCGGACCTATCCGGTCTCTCCTTCGAGGCAGTGGTGGTGGAAAATAATTCCAGTGATGATTTGAGCGGACTAATTAGCCAATATTATTTTGCCAAATTAGTGGTTAGCGAAAAAAATCTCGGCATGGGCGGCGGCAATAATTTTGGGGTGGAAAATTCCAGCGGCGAGTTAATTTTAATTTCTAACCCCGATATTGTTTTTCAAAAAGATTCAATCAAAAATTTAGCGGCCGCTTTGCGCGCCGATTCTTCTTTGGGCTTGGTGGCACCGAAGTTGCTTAATTCCGATGGCAGCCTGCAGTACTCCTGCGCCCGTTTCCCTCGCTGGTATATGCCGATTCTGCGCCGGACTTTTGTGGGGAAATTTTTTCCCCGCGCCTTGGCGGATTTTTCTATGCAAGATTTTGACCACAACCAGAATTCACCGGTAGACTGGATTTTCGGCGCCTGCCTTTTGGTGCGGCGCGCCGACTTTCAAGGAAAAAAAATATTTGATGAAAGATTTTTCATGTATTTTGAAGACACCGATTTGTGCCGCCGGATTTGGAAAAGCGGCCAAAAAGTTTGGTACCTGGGCACGACGGCGGTTTTTCATGACCATCAGCGCGATAGTGCGAATAAAAATATTTTTAGCAATCGTTTAATGCGCATTCATTTGAAATCGTGGTGGCAGTATTTTATCAAATGGGGGTTCGAAAAAGTTAGGTAAAAATTAGCTAATAATAAAGTAATAAATGGCAATTGACAATTAGTATACTCGTAAGGTATAATACTCGTAAGTATACTAACCAATATGAAATTTATTAATCGCGAACAAGAACTCAAAGCTTTGAATGAAAAGTGGCAATCAAATCAGCCGCATTTTTTTGTTGTCTACGGTAAAAGACGGGTCGGGAAAACCGAGCTAATCAAACAATTTATTAAAGACAAGGAGGCAATATATTTTTTGGCGGACAAAAGAACGACGGCCGATCAGTTGAGAGAATTAGGCCAGGTGGTTGGAGATTATTTCCAGGACGAAATTTTGAAGAATAATGGTTTTTCTGGCTGGATTGAGGCGTTTTCTTATCTGAAGAAAAAGGCCGCAAAAAAACCTTTTGTCTTTGCTGTCGATGAATACCCATATTTAGTGGAGGGAGATAAATCAACCAGCTCCTTATTTCAGAAAGGATGGGACGAATACTTGAAGGACAGTAAAATCTTCTTGATTCTTTCCGGGTCAAGCATTTCGATGATGGAATCAGAAACTTTGATTCACAAATCGCCGCTATTTGGCCGTCGAACTGGACAAATTTTAGTCGAACCGCTTAATTTCTACCAATCTTGGAAATTCTTTCCGAAGAAAAAATTTTCTGAGTTCTTGAATATCTATACTATTAGCGGCGGCATGCCGGCCTATTTGAAGCAGATTGATGGAGAGAATGCTCTGGAAAAAGAAATTAGAGAAAAGATTTTGGATAAAACGGCTTTTCTTTATAATGAGATTGAATTCACGCTCAGAGAAGAACTGAGAGAGCCCAAAAACTACTTGGCAATTCTCCGAGCGGTTGCTCTTGGAAAAAGGAAACTGGGAGAAATTGGCAATGAAGTTGGCTTGGACAAGCAAACCCTGAATAAGTATCTTCACGTTCTGTCGAATTTGCGCCTGGTTGAACGAGAGATTCCGGTTACCGAAGAAATGCCGCAAAAATCAAGGAAAGGTTTGTATCGCATTACTGATAATTTTTTCGTTTTTTGGTTTCAATATATTTTCCCATACAAAAGTTATCTTGAGATGGGAAATTTTGATTATGTTATTGATAAAATTTTTAACTCGGTTGGCTACAAAGATTCTGCCAATTCAAGCTTTAAGATGCTAGCCGCTGCTGTTTACGAAAGAGTCAGTATTGAAAGGCTGATTTATTTGTCTCCTAATTTTTTTCCGTTGGAGAAAGTTAATCGCTGGTGGAATCGCGAGCAGGAAATAGACCTGGTGGGGATAAACTCAAAGGAAAAGAAAATTATTTTTGGCGAATGCAAATGGTCTGAAAAGCAGGTGGGCACAAATATTTTCGAAGACCTAAAAGAGAAAGCCAAACTGGTGGATTGGAATCTTGGCAAGCGGCAAGAGTATTATATTTTATTCAGTAAAAGCGGTTTTACTTCAGCCATGAAAAAGTTGGCGAAAGAAGAAAAAATATTTTTGGTTGAGGGTGATAAATTAATCAGATAATTATGAAAAAAATAAAAAAAGCCATTTTGCCGGTCGCCGGTTTCGGCACGAGATTTTTACCGGCCACTAAGGCTCAGCCGAAGGAAATGTTGCCGGTGGTTGATAAGCCGGTGATTCAATATTTAGTGGAAGAGGCGGCTAAGGCCGGGATTGAGGAAGTGATTTTTGTAACCGGCCGCGGCAAGCGGGCGATTGAGGATCACTTTGACTATTCTTTTGAGCTCTCCAAAACTTTGGTGGAAAAAAACAAATTGGAATTGGTGAAGAAAGTGCAGGCGATTGAAAATCTCGCCAAGTTTTCCTATGTGCGCCAGCCTCTGCCGCTGGGCGATGGCCATGCCATCAAGTGCGCCGCTCATCTCGTGGAAGATGATGAGCCGGTTTTGATTATGTTCGGCGATACCCTTTACGACTCTGTTGTGCCGCCAACCAAGCAGATCATTGATTCCTTTGAAAAATATCAGGCGCCGATTGTCGGCTTATCGGAAGTGGCGCCCGAAGATGTGAACAAATTTGGCGTCATTCGCGGTGAAGATTTGGGCGACGGCAATTTTTTGATCAAAGAGTTTGTGGAGAAGCCGCCGGTCGGGGAAGCGCCTTCCAATTTAGCGGCGGTTGGTTTGTATATTATTACCCCGGAAGTTTTGGAAATTATCAAGACGATGGACTCGGGCAAGTCCGGCGAAATTCGCCTGGCTGACGCTTTTGATATTTTGCTGGCCAGCGGCCGGCCGCTTTACGGCAAGAAACTAGAAGGAGAATGGTTGGATACTGGCAATAAATTCAATTTCATCAAGGCGACCCTCAAATTCGGCCTCAAAGACGAGGAAATCGGCAGCGACTTGAAGAACCTCATCATTAGTTTGGC
>CAIMEI010000002.1 GCA_903839955.1 Candidatus Falkowiibacteriota bacterium
ATTATTCAAAACTGGTTGAGAAATCGTAATACCATTGAATTCCTCGGGATTTGGGAAAAGATAAATAATCAAAATTTTAAACCCATCGAATTTGATGGGTTTAAAAAACAGGCTGGCTTGAATAGTTTCTCCCTAACCCCAATAAAATGGATCAGAGAGGTTAACGCCATTGGGATGATTAACAAATCTGGTCGCTATGGAGGCGGCACCTTTGCCCACAAAGACATTGCTTTTGAATTTGCCACTTGGATTTCCCCAGAATTTAAGTGGTATCTAATTAAAGAATTTCAACGTCTAAAATCAGAGGAAAATAAGAAATTGTCGGTCAATTGGGATGTTAAAAGAATGCTGACCAAAATAAATTACAAAATTCACACTGATGCTATTAAGGAAAGTATTGTCACACCAATGAAATTGTCTGATCGGGAAATAATAAAAACTTACGCCAATGAGGCCGACGTCTTAAACGTTGCTCTCTTTGGTATAAGCGCCGCTGAATGGAAAAGTAAAAATAAAAGTAAAAGCGGAAATATGCGAGATTATGCCGATGTGTCGCAGTTGGTTTGCTTGGCAAATCTAGAGAGTTTGAATGCGGAGTTTATTAAAACTGGTTTATCTCAAAAAGAACGCTTGGTAAAACTTAACGAAACTGCAATTTGGCAAATAAGGTCTTTGCTTGGAAATAATGGCGTTAGCAGGTTGATTTAGCAAAACTTCTATTTACGGACTGCTAAAATTGATTAAAAAAGCAATTCAAAATATAAATAGTCAAAATTTGTAACAGGATTTTTGAGAAATACGATTGCCTCGCGACTTCACTCCGAGCTAAAAAAATGATATAATACAAAAACAATAAATCGCCACTTAATTTTTTAAATCAATATGCGAAAAAAATCTTTTTTTGTCTCGCTCTTCTTGCTCCTGGCCATGTTCGTGCCTTTGCTGGCGGCCCAGGCCGACGACGCCACCTCCACCGATCCGGGGGCGAGCGGCCCGGTCATTGTTGCCACCTCCACTGCCGATGGCGCCCCAATTCCGATGCTAATTTCCGCCAATCCACCGGCCACGAGCACGGCTTCTTTGCCGGATTTTGAAATCACCAACGTCATGGCGTCTTCCACGCCAGCCAGCGATGGCTCCAGCGATTCCTCCACTCTCAGCTATTATGCCACGGTGATCAATCATGGAGCGGATTTTCCCTTGAGCGCGGACAACGCTTTGGGCTTGTCGGTACGCAATGATGCTAGCGACAATAGCGCCAATAATGCTTCTTATTACGCCGTTGGAACGGCGGGCACCACTTTTACCAGCGGCCAAAAAATCACTGTCGGCCCCTTATTGGCGGCCACCGATGGCGCGCACGTCATTACGCTAGTGATTAACCCGCTTTTAACCATTGCCGAAGGGCGTTACAATAATAATTTTTTCCAGAAAAAAGTTTACGTCGGCGTTACCGCTCCTTCCGTCGGCGGCAGCATTGTTCCGCCACTAGCCACTTCCACTGAACCGCACAGCACTTCCACTCCGCCTCACAGCACCTCCACCCCGCCAGTGAAATTCAATCTCGCCAAAGAAGCCTCTCTGGTTGCCGTGAGCGGCTCCTCAGCGGACAAGCTAAGCGCCCTCATCCAGGACTTGAAGATTGTCAAAAACGCCAAGGCGATGACCGACAACATGAACAAGTTCGTGGCTTCTTTGCAAAAGCAATTTCCCAAAGAGCCGACCGCCAAATTCTATACCGTGAATAATTTCGTGACCTACGGCACCGCCAGTACGGTGAAGTTAAGCGCCAGCAACCGCTTCAACTTGGTGACCGCCTTTGTCAAAACCAACAAGCGCCTGCCTAGCAGTCAGAGCGACTGGAACAGCATCCTGGCAAGTAAAAAATAAATTTAAATTGCTAGTAAAATTTAAAAACAGACCGACGAAGGTCTGTTTTTAGTTTTTAGTTAGATAAAATTTATGGAAAAAGGCAACCAAAATTTCACGGTCAATCTTTTGGAAAAAGTAGCTATTGCTCTCGGAGCGGATTTGACCATCAAGATTTCCTAAATATTTCAAATTGACGCCAGGTTTCTGGAATGCTAAGCTCGAAGAGTTAAAGTAGTTTATTAATAATTTAAATTTTGACAATGAAAGCAGAAGAAAGAGCCGCTTTGTATCGGAAAGTCGCTCTTTCCAACCAAGAGGAGCGGGGAATGGCGGACAAAATTAGCCAGGGATATGATGCTGACAACCTAATCCTCGAACAAGACTTGGACCTTAAAGTGTTTAAGATTGGCTATAACGGTTTTGACGCCATCGTTTTGAAAAAAATG
>CAIMEI010000003.1 GCA_903839955.1 Candidatus Falkowiibacteriota bacterium
CCAGCAAAAAACAGCCATCCTAAGATACCTGCAATGGTCAGTAGGACTAAAAATCTAACAGCTACAAGAAATATCTTCTTTTTATTTTTCATTTTGTACATTTATTTTCCAAACTAAACTACCGACTATTATGGACAATTAGTGAAATCAGCTCCCGTTTCTGTCAATGAAGCACTCACGCAAGTCACCGGCACGCCGGCTTTTGGAGTAACAGTCACTTTGAAACTTCCATCGGCTTGGCAAGCAAAATCGCCATTTCCCGCTACGACAGAAGCTCCTCTAACAGAGGCAGGCGCCACGATTATTTCACTAGGATCAACTCCGCTATTGGCATCATCACTACATTCGCTCGCATAAGCCCCTTTCAAACTATCCACTCCGGATTTGAATTCTGCTTCCCTGGCTCGCTCCTTAGCACCACCGAGACTAACCAGCACAACAGACGCTAAAATTCCGATAATCGCTATAACAATTAGGAGTTCGATTAGGGTAAAACCTTTTTTACTATTAGTGCAAACGCTTTTGCCTGACCGCAACAACCCCGCGTTAGAGCGGTTCGTTTTGGGTTTATTTTTTTTGTTTCTAATTTCCATTTTTGTTTAATATTATACTGTTTTTATTTTTTAAGTTAATTTAATAATTTTGTCGGTTATTTTTCAAATCTCACGCTTTATTCCTAGATTAAAAGTTTTGAAAAAAAGATTGTTAAGCCCTTGTTAGTTAACACTTTCAGTTTACTATAAAAAACGAAAAGTATCAAACAAGAGATATTCACAGTTACCGCAAGAATTAAATATAAAACCGCAACATCCATTTTTGTACCGCCTTGATGCAATCTTATGCGTTCAGTTTCAAAACAACCCCCAGCTAAAAACATCCGCAACAAAAATATTTGTAATGGAAAAATCAACAACCTACAAATATAATCCCACCTTGATCATAGTTAGCCGTGCAAAGCACGCCACTAGCGCCAGCACCACCAATTAAGGCTCTAATGGAGCCAGAAAATGATCCATCTCCGGCTAAGGTACAATTGCCTATATTAGGACCAGTAGCCGCATCTATATAGGTAATCATCGCCATCGAAGGAAGAGCGGCACTGGCCTGAGCAACATTGGAAGCGCCATCACAAGCCAGCATAACAGCTTTTTGATAGACGCCCATTTGTGTCTTAAAGTTAGCTACCTGTGCTCTTTCTCTCGCACTACTCAAACTCACCAAAACCACCGACGCTAAAATTCCGATAATTGCGATCACGATTAGGAGTTCGATTAATGTAAACCCTTGTTTGTTTTTTTGCATTTTCTTGTTTTAGCTTATAACCAAAGCTACGCGCCCAGTGCAAGCCCTGGACCCTATTTATGGCAAGCCACGAACAATTCACTCGAGATTAGCTCGTCCGCGCTCCGTCGGCCATAGCCTTTGGCGGCGCGCTACCGAATCCGCCAGCTGGCGGAGTAGAAGGATTAAAAATTCTATTGTATCTGCCCTGCGATGTTATAGATTGGCATAAGTACTCCGACTGCCATAAAGCCCACCCCAATGCCGATCACAATCATCAGAATCGGCTCGATGAGCGTGGACATATTTTTTGCCATCAGTTCCACTTCTTGCGTGTAAAACTTGGTGATATGCCCCAGCACAGAATCAATTTGTCCGGAATCTTCACCGATTTTAATCATATGCGAAACCATTGGTGGAATGAGCGGACTGCGACTCAAAATATTACTCATATTCTCCCCTCTTTTGACATTTTCCGCCGTACGCAAAAGCAGTTCCTCATAGTCAGTATTGCCAATCACGGCACTCACGATTGTGATGGCTTTGATAATCGGGATGCCTCCGGCCAGAAGGACTGCCAAATTTTCGGAAAATCGGGAGATGTA
>CAIMEI010000004.1 GCA_903839955.1 Candidatus Falkowiibacteriota bacterium
AAAGATAATTTTTCCGCAAATCGCGAGCGCAATTTTTTAAACCGTGCGCCAGAAAATTGTCTTCTAAAATTACTACCAACAAAGCATAAACCCCGAGAGCGATAAAATCGGCGTTTAAGCCGAAGCGCTTGAGCGACAGAAAAGCCAAAAGCACCAGCAAGAGGATTTCTTCTGATAAATGGCGGCGTAGAAATTTTTTAACTTTTTCTCCCATGGTTATGGACTAATTTTGATTTTTATGATACATTTTTTTTATGAAAAGGAATCTGACGAAAAAAAATATCCTGCAAATTCTCATCTTCCTGGGAATAATTGCCGTACTGGTGTCGGCCTATCGGCAATATGCCGGCCCCTACTTGAAAGAAAGCGCGCGGCAGAAACAGGATCAAGAGAAAATTGATAAAATCGATATTTTGAATGGCATACTAAGCAACCTAATAACCTCTAGCACCAAGCTGGGCGGCGAAAATCAGACTGTCTATCTCTCCCTGCCAGCCAATAGGCCGGATTGCTCCGATTTTTCCCTGCCCGCACTTAGCGCTGGTTGGAAATATCATTGCGCGCCAGCGGCGGATTATTTAAAAACAGACGGTCACGGCTGGCTGCCGTTCAATATTGCCGACAAAATGGATGCCCTGCCCGTTCTCAACAGCGAAGAAGCCGGCTCGAATGATTATTACGCTTACACCGTCGGAGCGCCGGGCGAATATTCACTGGCGGCCAAGCTCAACAGCCAAAAATTCATCAAAGAGCAAGCCGTGGACAATGGCAGTTTTCAAGGCTTCCGCTACGAGGTCGGCTCGACTCCCTCTTTACTGGAAAAAGCGGAAGGGGTGGTTGGCTATTGGCCAATTAACGAAGGCGAAAGCAATATCATCTATGACCAGAACGGCCTTTCCGGCGGAACAATCGTGGGAGCGGCCAATTGGCAAAAAGGCGGCTTCTTGAAATTCGGAGATAACGACGAAAAAACTTTTATCTACCTCAGCAGTAACCAGGAAATAAATAAATTAGGGGCGCCGGGCGTCAGCTATAGTCTCTCCTTCTGGATTAAGGATCCCCAAAAAAAAGATCAAAGCATCACGGAAAAATGGATTAATTCTGATAAATACCCCTGGGCCGTGCGCATCGAAAACGACAATATTATTTTCGCCATCTACGACGGGAAAAACTGGGCTGGCGCCTACGCTAGCGCTGACGGTTTGTATGACGGAAATTGGCACCAGGTAGTCTGCGTCAAAAACACCGGCGCCAAATCTTTGAGTATTTATATCGACAAGAACTTGGTGGGTGCTACTTACAGTGATTTATCTTCGGACACTTCCAACTCTAATGATTTTACCATCGGCTCGCGGGATGACAAGGGCGGCTACGGTTTTAGCGGTTTAATCAGCCGCTTCCAGCTCTTCAGCTTGCCGCTCGCCAGTCAGGAACTTTCTGCTCTTTTTGACCAGCAAAAAGCTGATTTCTTGGAAAATTAGAGCGACAAATACTCCCAAAAAAGCGGCCAGCGAAGACAAAAGCGCCAAATCGTAATAGACCTGACCTTGGAAATAAAACTCCAAATACACGTTGCCCTCGCTATCTCGAGGCAAACCCTCAAGCGGGACCCGATAAAGGCCGCCGAAATAGTTCCCTTCATAACTCTCCACCGGCAGTGGTTCTTTTTTTAAATAGCGCCCATCCGCCAGATTAAAAGGTATGCCCTGGTAATAACAACGAGCGTTTTTGGTGAAGGCGGCTTCCGTCCAGGTGGCGCAAGCGACTTTATCCCAATCGGCCTGATTGCCCGAATAAATCTTCCAGCCCCGCGAACGCGCTTGGTTAAATTGCAAAGTGATAGACTGGAGATTGCCAGGATTTTTTATTTTGACATAATACTGCTCGGAATTATCCAGGCTCTGCTTATAATTTATCGCCACCTGCTCATCC
>CAIMEI010000005.1 GCA_903839955.1 Candidatus Falkowiibacteriota bacterium
CATATTAATATCCATCACACCAACGAAATCGCGCAAAGCGAGGTGGCGACTGGTGAAAAATTCTTTAACTATTGGCTGCATGGCGCTTTTTTGATTATTGCCGGCGGCAAAAAAATGGCCAAGAGCGCGGGGAACTTTTTGACGCTAGAAAACACTTTTTTGGCCCGTAATATTGACCCCTTGGCCTTTCGTTTTCTCCTGCTCCAGGCGCATTATCGCCGGCCGATTGAGTGGAGTACCGATGCCTTGCTCAATGCTCTGAACGGCTTGGATAGTTTGCGCCGCAAGGTGGCCGAACTAAAGAACGAAGCGGTCGAGGAGGGAGAAATTTTGACGGGTTTTACGGAAAGATTTCAGGCTGCCCTGGCTGATGATTTAAACGCGCCGCAAGCTTTAGCGATCACTCAAGAAGTTTTGAAGGCGGATGAACCGGCCGCCGATCGCCTCAAAACAATTTTGGATTTTGATCGCGTCTTGGGTCTGGGGCTATCCCGGGCGCAAATAGAAACGGTCGAAGCTGATAGTTTGCCGGCAGACGTGGCTAATTTATTTGCGGCTCGCCAGAAAGCGCGCGCCGACAAAAATTGGTCCGAATCCGATCGCCTGCGCGACGAAATTAGGGCGCACGGCTTTTTAATTGAAGATTCCAAGGAGGGAATTAAAATCACCAAAATATAGATGAAAGATAATTTTTGGCATAATTTAGAAAGGCCGATTTTGGCCTTGGCGCCGATGGCGGGTTTTAGCGACTCGCCATTTCGTATTATTACCAGTGAATACGGGGCGGATGTCGTTTATAGTGAAATGGCCTCGGTCACTTCTATTTTTTATCACCAAAATGAGCCGGAGCACCGCACTTTTGATATTTTGAAGTCTGACCCCGCTCAGAAAGGCTATTACGTCGCCCAACTTTTCGGTTCGGAACCGGAACATTTTGCGGTCGCGGTCCGCTTGGTGGAAAAAATAATCAAGCCGGACGGTATTGATATCAATTTCGGTTGTCCGGTCGGCAAAGTTATTAAACAAGGCGCTGGTGCGGATTTGATGAAAGATTTGCCGCGCGCCAGGGAAGTGATTAAAGCAGTCCTGGAGAGCACTAGCCTGCCGGTTTCTATTAAAATTAGAGCGGCAGCCGGTCCGGTTAATGCTTTGGATTTTTTAAAGAATATTGCCGATTTGCCCGTTTCCGCCGTGATGATCCATGGCCGCACCTTGGCCCAGGGTTTTGTCGGAGAAATTAATTGCGAATTGATTAGGGAAGCGCGCCAATGTTTTTCCGGCGTCATCCTGGCTAATGGCGGAATTAATAACTTGGAACAAGCTCGGGAAATTTTAGTAAAAAGCGGCGCCGACGGCCTTGGCCTGGCGCGCGGGGTGCTTGGCCGTCCCTGGCTGTTTCAAGAAATCAAAGATGGCCGGGAGCTGGAATTATCCAAAAAAGAAATTGCCGCAATTGCCGTCCGCCATGCCCAATTGGAGGAAAAGCTAAAAGGAGCGGGCGCGATCGTGGAATTGCGCAAGCATCTTTGCTGGTATGCCCAGGGCATTCCCGGCGCCAGCCATTTGCGCGGCCAGTTAGTAAAAGTTAAGCGCGTCCAGGAGATTGAAGATATCTTCGCTTCCTGGGTGGAAGAAAAAATATGAAAAAAGCGGAATTAATTTTAAACATCGATACGGCTTCCGCCACCGAAGTGCTTTTGTTTTTGGAAAGCGGCGGTCGAGTCTTGAGCCGGAAAAAATTTTTGGCCCCCAAGAAACAGGCAGAAAAATTATTACCGGCGCTTGAGAAATTATTGCTCAAGAACCATTTTGATTTAGCCGATTTGACTGGCGTCAGGGTGGTTAACCAGGGCGGCACTTTCACGAGCCTGCGCATCGGGGTAATTACCGCCAACGCTTTGGCTTTTGCCTTGGGAATTCCCGTGCAAGCAATCGATAAAGAAGGAAAAGCGGCGATCGGCGGCCTGAAAAGCGCGGGCGGAATTTCCGTCGCGACGCCGCACTATGACGCCGAGCCGAATATCGGCAAGAAAAAAGAGGTTAAATAATTATGACCGAATTGCTAAGCATCGTTAATGACCAGGACGAAGTTATCGGCAGTGAGACGCGGGAAAATATTCAGCGCGCCGGTTTATTGCATCGGGCCGTAAATATTTATTTTGTTACGCCCGACCGGGAAATAATTTTTCAGCACCGGGCGAAAGACAAGCGGATCCATCCGGATTTACTAGACGCCACGGCGGGAGGCGGCGTGGCTTTCGGTGACAGTTACGAGGCGACGGCCAGTAAGGAAACACTAGAAGAAACGGGTCTAAAAATCTCATCAGACGAATTTATTTTGCTGAAAAAATCCAAAGAGTATGCCGAAGATGTCAGCACGGGGAGAATCAGCCACTCTTTTAATGCTCGGTATCTCTATGTTTATCGCGAGAAAGTGGAAGACTTGAAAGTAGAGACCGGCAAAGCGCTGGGTTTTGAAGTTTGGCCGCTTGATAAATTAGCCAGCCTGGCGCCAGCGGAAAAAAATATTTTCGTGCCGGAGGTTCTGGAATTTGTTCAAAAAGATTTGCTGAGGGTCATCAAGGATTGGCAATTTTAACTTAAACGATATGGAAAATCTATTAGAAGTTGTTAACGAGGAGGACGAGGTTATCGGCCTGGCCACGCGAGAAGAAATTCACCGCGCCGGTTTATTGCACCGGGAAATCTGCGTTTGTTTTTTTACTCCGAATAAAGAATTGATTTTCCAGCACCGCTCCAAAAGCAAGGATACCAGTCCGGATTTGCTGGGGGCAACCGTCGGCGGTCACGTGGAAGCCGGTGAAAGCTACGAAGAGACAGCCATCAAGGAAACGCTAGAAGAAACGGGCGTCCAATTGCGGCCGGAGGATTTAATATTTATCAAGAAAACCAAAGATTTGCATCCGTCCTTGCCCGGGAATAAAGCTAACTGTGTTTTTCGTTCCCGTTTTTTATATATTTTTCGCGGTCCGCTCAGCGACTTAAAAGTGGAAGAAGGTGAGGGGCTGGGATTTGAATCTTGGCCGCTTGAAAAGCTGTTCAAGCTAACCGAGGCTGAAAGATCCCGTTTTACCTCGGGAATATTAAAGTTTACCACCGAAGATTTGGCGGCGTTCATTAAAGATCTAAATTTTTAAAATAATATGGACAAATTCTCCAACGTCGTCAATGAGGACGATAAAATTATTGGTCTGGAAAATAGGGCTAAAATCCACCAGGAAGGTTTATTGCACCGGGAAGTGCATGTTTATTTCGTGACCCCCGCGGGTCAGGTAATTTGCCAGCACCGGGCCAAAGATAAAGACATGTTTCCTGATTTGCTGGACGCGACGGTCGGCGGCCACGTGGAAGTTGGCGACAGCTATGAAGCCACTGCCGTCAAGGAGACGCGCGAGGAAACCGGCGTAATTATTGACCCCGGCGACCTTATTTTTGTCGGCAAAAATGTTTATAATTATCATGATTCTTTGACCGGGAAAATTAACCATAATTTTTTAGCGCGCTATCTCTATCTTTATCGCGGTGAAGTTGACGCTTTGAAAATAGAAGATGGGAAAGCTGTCGGTTTTGAAGCTTGGCCGATTGCTACTTTAAAGAATTTGTCCGAAGAAGACCGAGCCCGCTTCATCGAGCCAATTTATGATTTTATGGCCGAGGAGCTGGCCGGACTAATAAAAAATTTAAAATTTTAACCCTATGAAAATAGTCATTTGCGGCAGTTCCGCCTTCAAAGAAGAGATGCTGAAATTTCGCGATCGCTTAGCAACCTTGGGTCACGAAGCGATTGTTCATCCGGATTACGAATCTTTCGTGAAGGGCGAGAAGGCGGAGATTTGGAGCCAGGTTACCGGCGGCGAACATTACCTGGCCAAAAGATCACAAGGCTATATCAAGTGGTACTACAACGCTATTTTTAATAGCGACGCGATTTTGGTGTTGAATTTTGATAAGCGGGGAATTAAGAACTATGTCGGCGGCAACACTTTGATGGAAATCGGCTTCGCTTACGTGAACGACAAAAAGATTTTCTTGCTCAATCCGATTCCTGAAGATTCTCCTTATGTCGACGAGATTAAGGCGATGGTGGAAATTGTGCTCGCCGGCGATCTGGAGAAAATTAAGTGAGCTAAAAAAATTATTGCCAGAAATTAAAAAAATAGCTAAAAATCACTTCCGTGGGGAAGTGATTTTTTTATCTCATATTTAATAAAAAATTAGCATCAATTCCGGGCGGGGATTTTTTTGTTGACCGCTGGGGCCTTGTGGGGTATAATTACACTCGTAAGGTGAATTGTGGTGATAAGTGGTGAATTAATATTTTTTTATGTTCATCGGCGAATACAATCACAACCTAGATGACAAAGGACGCTTGGCGATTCCCGCCAAATTCCGCGCCATCTTGAAAAAAGGAGCGGTGGTTACCAAGGGTTTGGATAACTGCTTGTTTTTGTATTCCAAAGAGCAGTTTGAAATCATCGCTCAGAAATTTGCTTCCTTGCCGGTCAGTCAGGCCAAAGCGCGCGCCTTTGCCCGCCACATGCTAGCCGGGGCGATGGATGTGGAATTTGATAATCAGGGAAGAATTAATTTGCCGGAATATCTGCGCCGTTTTGCCGGTCTCAAGAAAAGCACGATTGTCGCTGGTTTATATAATCGTTTGGAAATCTGGGATGAGCGCGCTTGGAATAGTTATAAGGCGGCGGCGGAAAAAAATAGCAACGCCATTGCCGAGGAGCTGGGTGAACTGGGCGTTTAATTTATGTATACTCATGTCCCGGTCATGCTCGCCGAAGTTCTGGAATATCTGAAGCCCCAGCCGGGTGAAAAAATATTTGATGGCACTCTCGGAGGAGCCAATTATTCCTTGGCGATTGCCAGCGCGGTCGGGCCGCAGGGCCAAGTTGTCGCAACCGATTTGGATCCCTTGGCGATTAAAAATGCCAAGGAAAAAGCCAAAAAAGCCGGAATAAAAAATTTACAAATAGTGCAGGACAATTTCGGTAATCTGGCGGAAATCGCTGAGCAGCATGGTCCTTTTGACGGAGCGGTATTTGACCTGGGGCTTTCCTCAGCTCAGCTAGCCGATGAGAAAAGAGGCTTTTCTTTTCAAGGCGACCGGCCGCTTTCCATGTCTTTCAATCCCGAGGAGGCCGCCGGCGAAGAGACAGAAAATATCCTGCGATATTATAAAATTGAGGAATTGACCAATATTTTCCGAATTTACGGCGATGAGCCGAAGGCTTATTCCGCGGCCAAGCTAATCGTAGCGTTCCGCAAGAAAAAGCCCATCAAGACCACGGGAGATTTGCTGGAGGCCCTGGCGCCAATTTTAAAAAATCGAGGAAAAACCAATCCGGCCACGAGAATTTTTCAAGCCCTGCGGATTGAAACTAATAAAGAATTTAAAAATTTAGAAAACGCTCTCGCCGCTCTCCCAACCGCCTTAAAGCCGGGAGCGAGAATCGTCGTGGTTTCTTTCCATAGCGGCGAAGATCGAATTGTGAAGAATTTTTTCCGCCTGGAAAGTTCCGATTGCATCTGTCCGTCAGCCGTTTTTACTTGCACCTGCGGCCACCAAAAAACTTTGAAAATTATCACCAAGAAGCCTTTGGAAGCCAGTGCCCAGGAGAGTGCGGAAAATCCGCGCGCCCGGAGCGCCAAACTGCGCGCCGCCATTCGCCTTTAATTTTATCGCCTTTTTATTTATGACTTCGGCCAGTCCCAAAAAATCACATCAGTCTCATCCTCGCCCGCAGGCGCACGGCTATTCGGCCGGTTTTTTCCGTAAGGTTAATATCGTTCTCTTTTCGGTTTTTGTGCTGATTGGTTTTTATTATTTGGTTAGCACTAATGACTTGGTGGTTAAGGGGGTGATTATGCAAAGCATGAAGAGTAAGATTAGAAACTTGGATCAGGATAATCAGTCTTATGAGAGCAAGGTGCTGGCTTTGCAATCTTACGGCAGTTTGCAGTCGCGAGTTAAGAATCTGGACATGGTGGCCGTCGGCAACGTCGACTATCTAACGGCCAAAAGTCCTTTGCCGGCGATGAAATAAACGGTTTTCTCTAAAAATATATGTGGCGCGACTCGGAAAAATTTGCCCGTCAAGATAAAAAAGAATCCAATGGTCGCCTCCGCTTAGTGGTGGTGGCGGTTTTTTTATTGTTGGCGGCAATTGTGGGCCGCCTTTTTTTGCTGCAGATAAAAAATTGCGATTACTACAAAACGCTCGCCAACGGCCAGCAGCAAGTTTTTAGCAAGCTTAGTCCGGAAAGAGGGCAGATATTTTTCAGTAATAGCATGCAGGGGAATGACAACGGCCTGCTCTATCCGCTGGCGACCAATAAGGATTTCGCCTTGCTTTATGCTATTCCCAAAGATATCAGCGATCCGAACGGCCTGGCGGAAAAATTGTATGATTTTTTTGATAAGCCGCGCCTGGAAAGGGATCATCAAAAAACCGTCGCCGACAATGAAACCAAGCGCTTGGCGGCGATTGCAGACATCCAGAATAACGCTGCTTTGAAGCCGGAAGAAAAAACCGCGAAGATTGCGGCGATTGCGGCCGATCCTTTTTTCTCGGCCGATTCCCAGAAAGACGGCATTATCACTGGATATTTGAAGCACCTGAATAAGCCCGACGATCCTTATGAGCCGCTGGTCAAAAAAATGTCCACCGACGATTTATTCAAGCTCTACGCGGCGCTTTATAACGGAGAAATTGCCAGCTCTTCCACGATTTATTTTCCCGATGGACCGACGCCGACTTCCACGCCGGTACAGGCCACTGATTTGGATATCATGCATGACCAGATAGTTAACACCAAGGATAATAATAAGCCGATAATTATTAAGGGTCTGGATTTCGAATTAAATAATTATCGTTATTACCCCGAAGGCGACGTCGGCGCCCACTTGGCTGGCTTTGTGACTGATGCGGACAACGGCGCGACGGGCCACTATGGCTTGGAGGGGTTTTTTAACGACATTCTGTCTGGCAAATTCGGTTTTTTGAAAGCCGAAAAAGGGGTTGGGCGGGACATGCTAATTGTTAATGACCAGGAATATGTTAAGCCGGAAAATGGCAGTGATTTGATTTTAACCATTGATCGCAACGTGGAATTGGAGGTTTGCAAACAGCTGAAAGCGGGTATTGATAAGTATCACGCTACCGGCGGCAGCGTGCTGGTCGGCGACCCGAAAACCGGGGCGATTATTGCGATGTGCTCCTATCCGGCCTTTGACCCTAATGACTATCGGTCGGTAAGCGACATCAGCTATTTTAATAATCCGACTATCTTTTATCAGTACGAACCGGGCTCGGTCATGAAGACGATCACCATGGCGGCCGGTATTGATCAGGGGAAGGTGACGCCGGACACAACCTACAATGATCCCGGGCAGATGTTCGTGCCGGGCTGGAATAAACCAATTAGTAATTCCGACTATTCCGCTAAAGGCGGCCACGGCAAAGTGGACATGAATTTTGTTTTGGAATTTTCTTTGAATACCGGAGCGATTTGGGTGATGAACCAAACTGGGCCGAAAATTTTTGTGGATTATGTGAAAAATTTCGGTTTCGGCCAAAAATTGGGAGTAGAGTTGGAGTCGGAAGTGCCCGGAAATATTGGTCAGTTACTACAGCGTCGCGTGCCGGTGAGCGATTACTCCACCGCTTCTTTTGGCCAGGGAATTTCCGTCACTCCTCTGCAGATGGTGGCTTCGTATATGACCCTAGCCAATAAGGGGCTGATGATGAAGCCATATCTGGTGAAAGAGATTGATAATCCGGACGGTCAGAAACAAGTAATCAGCCCCAAACCTATTCGCCAAGTGGTTTCGGCCAAGACAGCGGAAACAATTTTGGCGATGTTGACAAACGTCGTGGAGAAGGGGCATGCTAAGAAAGCTTCAATTAGCGGCTACTACATCGGCGGCAAAACCGGCACCGCGCAGGTGGCCGGCAAAGGCGGCTATAGCAAATCCGATTTTATCCATACTTTTGTGGGTATTGCGCCGATTGAAGATCCGAAATTCGTGCTTTTGACCAAGATAGACAATCCCCAGGGCCTGGAATACGCCGAGAGCACCGCCGTTCCTTTGGGCCAGGGAATTATTGATTATCTCCTGAAATATTACCAAATTCCCAAAACGCGCAAATAATTTATTTATGAGAAAAATTTTGCAACTGAAACTAAAGATTCTCGCCGGCCTAATCCTGAAGAAATATCAACCGCAAGTGGTGGGAATTACCGGCAGTGTCGGCAAAACAACCGCCAAGGAGGCGGTCGCCGCCGTTTTGTCGGCCAAACTTTCCGTGCGGGCGCCGAAGAAAAACTACAATAATGAAATTGGCGTGCCGCTTACTATTATCGGTGCCGACTCTCCTGGATCCAGTCTAATCGGCTGGATCGGTGTGTTTTTTCGGGCTTGGCTCTTACTCTTAAAACGCGACCGTCATTACCCGGAAGTTATTGTCTTGGAACTAGGGATAGACCGTCCCGGCGATATGCGCTATTTAACTAAACTGGCGAAACCGCAGGTGGGCATTGTGACGACAATCAGCCATTCCCACTTGGAGTTTTTTGGCAGTTTGGAAAAAATCAAAAAAGAAAAGCAAGGTTTGATCGAGGCTCTGCCCTCCAAAGGATTGGCGGTCTTAAACGCCGACGCCAATTTAGTAAAAGAGATGTCGGCGGCGAGCCGGGCCAAGGTTATTACTTATGGTTTTTCGCCGGAGGCTGATTTGCGCGCGGTTGACCTGCGCTTTAATTATGAAAAGGGGCAGGGATTCACACCCGGTTTGTCCTTTAAGCTGGAATATCTCGGCTCGAGCGTGCCGGTTTTTTTGCGCGCGGCGATTAGCGAGAAAGCAGTTTTATCAGCTCTTTCCGCGGCGGCAGCTGCCACCTATTTCGGTTTTAATTTAGTGGAGACGGCATCTTCTTTGGAGCAATTCAATCTGCCGCCGGGGCGTCTCCGCGTTTTGCGCGGTCTCAAGCAATCCGTGATTATTGATGATACCTATAACGCTTCGCCGGACTCTACTTTAGCCGCTTTAGAAGTAATGAAAAAAGCGACGCTCTCTGGCCAGGGGAAGAAGATTGCTTTGCTTGGGGAAATGTTGGAACTAGGACCATATACCGAAGAAGGGCATCGCCTGGTCGGGCAAAAAGCCGTGGAAGCAGGCGTCTCGCAATTAATTCTGGTCGGTGAGCGTACTTATCATATTGCGGCGGGCGCCAAAGAAGCCGGCTTTAATGAAGATGAAATCTTTCACTTCGGCCAGGCCAGTGAGGCGGGAAATTTCGCCGTCCAACGGATTAGCCAGGATGATTTGATTCTGGTGAAAGGGTCGCAAGGATCAAGAATGGAAAAAGCAGTTTTGGAAATTATGGCTGAGCCACAGCGCGCCGCCGAACTTTTAGTCCGGCAAGGACCGGAATGGGCGGGTAAATAAATTTATGAAAATAATTATCATCGGTGCTCAGGGAAATCTCGGCACGCAATTACTTCAGGCTTTTGCTGGTCAGGAAGCAACCGGATTGGATCGCCGCGACTTGGATTTTTTGGATTTCTCCGCGCTCGCCGAGAAACTGACCGCGAGCAAACCAGAGCTTATCATCAATGCCGCCGCCTATAACGCGGTGGATAAATGCGAAACTGAAAATGAAGAAAAGGCCCTGGCAATCAAGTTAAACATCGGTTTGCCGGCTTTTTTGGCGGAATTCTGCCAGTCAAACAGCGCCACCTTAGTACACTATTCCACGGATTATGTTTTTTCTGGGAATACGGATCACGATAGCTTTTCTGAAGACGCCACTATTAATCCTTTGAATTTTTACGGCCAGAGCAAGGCG
>CAIMEI010000006.1 GCA_903839955.1 Candidatus Falkowiibacteriota bacterium
AGTATTATGTTTCGTTGGCTTTTCGTAAGCGAAAATTATTAATAGGTAATTTTCGCCCCAGAAAATGCCCGAAACATAATACTAAAAACGTAAGACCGCGCTGTTTGACTTTCCTATATTTTCGTGATATCATGGCTTTGTTATTAACTTTTGATTCTTTTTTCCCCTTTCGTATTATATATCGTATAGCGGCCGGAAATTGGGTCGCTTATTTTTTTATGTCCGAAAAATCGAACAAATTCGCTAATCTTGGCATTAGCGCGGACTTGATGACGGTAATTGCCGGTCTCAAGCTCACCGTCCCGACTCCGATTCAGGAGAAGGCTATTCCGCCGGCTTTGACCGGCTCCGACCTGATTGGCGTCGCCCAAACAGGAACCGGCAAGACTTTTGCTTTCGGTGTCCCCTTGATGGAAAAACTCGTCAAAGACAGGGTTAGTCAAGCCGTGATTCTTCTGCCGACCAGGGAACTGGCCATGCAAGTAGAAGAAAACATGCGCAAGCTCAACACCATTGCTCATTTGCCAATCGCCGTTTTGATTGGTGGTGAAAATTTTGACCGTCAGCTCTATTTAATTCGCCGCGGTCTGCGTATTATCGTGGCCACTCCCGGCCGCCTTGCTGATCACTTGAAACGCAAGACTTTGAAATTGGACCAAACCAGCCTTTTGGTTTTGGATGAAGCCGACATGATGTTGGACATGGGATTTTTGCCACAGGTGGAAGAAATCATGGGCTACTTGCCGAAAGAACGGCAGACCATGTTGTTTTCAGCGACAATGCCGAGCGGTATTGTGAAGCTGGCCGCCAAACATTTGAAAACTCCCGTGCGCATTGAAGTCGCGCCGTCGGGCACCACCGCTGATCAGATTGATCAGGAAATTTATTTAATCAAAACTGAAGACAAACTCCATCACCTGGAAAGTATTTTGGCACAGTATAAAGGTTCGGTTTTGATTTTTACCCGCACCAAATACGGTGCCAAAGGCTTAGTGCGCAAGCTGAAAGACTTTGGCTTTTCGGCTGCGGAAATCCATTCCAATTTATCGCTCAACCAGCGCAAAGATGCGCTCGGCGGCTTTAAGTCCGGGAAATACCGCATTCTGGTCGGCACCGATATTGCCGCGCGCGGTTTGGATGTTAACGATATTGAATTGGTGGTTAACTATAATTTGCCCGATAATTTGGATGACTATGTTCACCGCATCGGCCGCACGGCCCGCGCTGGCAAATCCGGCAAAGCAATTTCTTTTGCCGGCACCAACGAACGCCGCCAAATTAAAGAAATTGAAAAATTAATCAACAAGAGCCTACCGCTTAAAGAATTAACCGGCATGAAATTCCCAGAAAGAAAGCCGACGGCCGGCGAAAACAAAGAAATTGGCCGCAGTGATTTTTCCCGTCCCCGCAATTTTGAGGGACGCGAGAGACCAGCGCGAGATTTTGGTGAAAGAGGAGCGAGAGCGCCGAGAACTTTTGGAGAAAATCGCAGTCGCCCGGCTTTTGATCGCGACCGCAAACCGTTCAAAAGAGAAGATAAACCCTTCAAGCGCGAAGAAAAACCCTTCAAGCGCGAAGAAAAACCTTTTGGTCGTCCGGCAAAACCCTTTAGCCAAGAAAGATCTAGTCAGGGAACCAACAAATTATTCAGCGAAAGAAGTTTTTCGGTTAACGGCCGCCGCTTCGGCGCCGAGAAAGCGCCAGTAAACAATTATCGCGCAGCCCGGAGCGCTTCCTCTACTAGCCTTTTTGGCTTTGAAAGAGATTTGCTGCCGGAGAGAAATATTAAAGCCTCTTTGACCCGTCCCGCCGCTCGTTCCGGGGAGCGGAAAAGTGAAGCCGATAAAAAACCGGCTCGACCCTTCAAACGAAATTCAAGCGCCAAACGCTTCAAATAAAAAACCATGACAATAAGAACTGGGCCACTCCCAGTTTTTATTTTTTTGTGCTAAAATAGTGTTATAAGATTTTTCTTTTTTTTGTTGGCTATGAAGAAAATAATTTTGTTTATTTTGGGCGGACTAGTTCTGCTGATTTTATTGGCCGCTTTTTATTTCAGTCTTTTTTCCTCAGTAAACATCAGCGAAAAAAATACTGGCGGCGAGATTTTGGTTTACCAGGAAAGAGTCGGCAGCTATCAGCAATCCGGTCCGGCGCTGGCCAAAATTTTTTCTGACTTGAAAAATAATTTCGGCATCAATTGCCAAATCGGTTTGGGAATTTTTTACGACAATCCGCAAAGGGTGGCGGCCGAAAAATTACGCAGCGATCTCGCTTGCGTTTTACCGGGAGGCGATGCCGGCAAACTAGAAAAGCTCCAAAGTTCCCCTTCTTTTAAGGTTAAGCGCAATCCGGTAATCAAAAACGTTGTCGCCCGCTTTCCTTATCGCAACCCGCTTTCTTATGTTTTAGGAGTGATTAAAGTATATCCAAAAATTTCCAATTATTTAGTGAAACATAATTATCAACCGGCGCCTGCCGTGGAAGTGTATAACCCGCAAGGGGGCTACATTGAATACCGCATGGCCGTGGTTGAAAAATAAAGATATGAAAAACATGAAACGCTTGTGGCGATTAATAATCTCTTTGGCGTTGCCGCTAATTGCCGGTTTTATCGGCTCAATGGCGAATTCCATTTCGCTTTTCTCCTGGTATCCAGTATTGGCCACACCCGCGTTTAATCCGCCGAGCTGGGTTTTTGCACCAGTCTGGACAATTTTGTTTTTGATGATGGGCTTCTCACTGTTTTTGATTTGGGATCAGGGAGCCAAGAAGAAAAAAGACAAGAGCCGCGACTACCGCCAGGCGGCCATCACCTTTTTTGGCGTCCAATTGGTGGCCAATGTCTTGTGGTCTTATCTCTTCTTTTTCTTTCAAAATCCGTTCCTGGCCTTTTTGGAAATCATCATTTTGTGGCTCACAATTATTCTGACCATTTATTATTTTAAAGGCTTGAGTAAACTGGCGGCCTGGCTCTTAATTCCTTACTTGTTCTGGGTGAGCTTTGCCACGGTTTTGAATTTCGCGATTTGGCAGCTGAATTAGAAGACACCGGCTAAAATAAATTTTTCCTAAAAACCAGCTTGGCGGCTGGTTTTTTTACTGGTCGTGTGAGGGCTAAAGGCGTTTTCGACGCAGTATTTGACAAAATAATAAATAATAGCTAATATAGTTTTTGTATTTTAATAATTAAAGAAATGGGAAAAGAAAAGATTTTAAACGAGATTTGCGAAATCTTGTGCAACAGGGGCCATGTCCAAAAAACCCTTGATCCATTGGGATATCATCTTGATAATTCATCGGAAGAAGTTTCTGGGGAAACAAAGATCATTGACGATTTAGGGCTAGACTCAATGGATGTCATTGAAGTTATTCAAGATATTGAGGACAAATTCAGCATAGATTTGGAAGTAAGTCCCGACATGAAGATGCTCAACGATTTGGCCGAAAAAGTCGCTAAACTTATTAATTAACAAATCCGACCCAGCGAAAAGACATCAAGCCCCCGCGAAGAGGGCTTTTTTTATTGCCTTTTCTCTGTTATAATACGGGCAATGAAAAGATTCGGGCGCCTAGCGCTGAAAATTTTAGCCGCTATTTTATTGGCTTTTCTTCTACTTCTGGCCGGTGGTTTTTTTGCGGTGCGTCTTGGTTGGACTAATGTGGCCGGCGAAAGCGACACGGATTCTCAAGAATATAACCAAGAAGCGCAAAAAGATCAGGTGATAATTAAAGATGATAGTGTTCTAGCGAAAGACAGCCTGCCGACTAGCACGTCGATTTATGGACCGCATGAAGAAGCGAACCGCTGCAAGCTGGGCGTGGCTGCCAAGTATAATGATTATAATGCGGCGGCAATTTTTCAAACTTATCAAGCGGTGCGCTCGGAAGTACTGTTGGACCGCATGCTTTTGGCGATGAAGCTGCGCTTGCCTAATCGCGAAGCCTTTGCCGCCGAGCTTTCGGCTTGCGAACAGGGGCAGGGAGAAGCGCCCTCTTTTGAAGAATTAAGCGCCCTGCTGGCTAGTCCGCGTAGCCAAAACTTGTATACTTGGCAGAGCGGTGAGCCCTGGCAAATAATTAAACAAGCGGTCATCAAGGATCAGGCGACGATTAACGCCGCCGCTCTTCAGGCCGGAGTTCAGCCGCGCCTGCTTCTTTCGGTCGCCATCGTGGAGCAGCTGCGCCTCTACTATACCCAGCGGGAATTGTTTGAAAAAGTTTTCAAGCCTTTGAAAATTTTAGCCAACGCCAACAAAATGGCTTGGGGCGTGATGTCCATTAAAGAGGCGATGGCCATTCAAACCGAAAACAATTTACGCGATCCGCAAGCCGTTTTTTATCCTGGCGATAACTACGCTCAGCTATTGGACTTTGCCACCGGCACCGATCCAGTGAAAGAGCGCTACAACCGCTTAACGGACGACAAAAATCATTTCTATTCCTATCTCTATGGCGCTTTAATCATCAAAGAATTTGAAAGCCAGTGGGCGAAGGCCGGCTACCCGATTGATTATCGTCCGGAGATTTCTGCCACCTTATTCAATATCGGCTTTAACCATTCGCTCCCCAAGGCGGACCCGGCGGTGGGCGGGTCAACGATTGAAATTGAGGGCGACAAATATTTCTTCGGCTCGCTCGCCTACGAGTTCTATTATTCCGGGGAGCTGTCGCAAGAATTTCCCTTTAAATAAAAAAGTCTTTTTTCTAATGAAAAACACGCTCAGTCGGGCGTGTTTTTTTAGGATGAATTTTTAAAAATCTTTCTCCAGAAAAAATAAAGCAGGAGAAGGATGGCTAGCCAGGCAATGATGATTAAATTATTAATATCCTTGCCGGAAAAAAAATAATTCAACATCACAATTATTCCTTCGCCGATTTTGAAAATTGATTCAATCAAGAACCAGGACAAAAAAGCGGCGATCCAGGCCTTGGCGGACAATAATTCATTTTTGAAGATTTCTGAAAAATTGGTCTTTTTCATGGGCGTTTAATTATTAAAGATCTAGGCTGATATTAGGACATTTTGCGTTAATTGTCAAAGATGCGGGCTTTTGCTTTTTTTGGTATTATTTCTTTGAGTTTTGGGCCTTATTATGATAAAATTAGATTAAATTTATGAGCGACTTCTTTTCGCCGCTCGCTTCTCGGGTGAGGCCGGCTAATTTGAGTGAATTCATCGGCCAGGAAGAACTAGTCGGTCCGAAGAGTTGGCTGGCGAGCGCTATTTTGAGCGACCGTCTGCCGAGCTTGATTTTTTGGGGACCGCCCGGAAGCGGCAAGACAACTTTAGCTTTGATTATCGCCAAAGAAACGAAGGCGAATTTTGTGCAGCTCTCGGCCGTGGAAAGCGGCATCAAAGATTTGAAGGTGATTTTGGACCGGGCCCGGGAAGACCGGCGCCTGGGAGCGAAAACTATTTTGTTCATTGATGAAATTCATCGCTGGAATAAGGCTCAGCAGGATGCGCTTTTGCCGCAAGTGGAAAACGGCACCATTTCTCTGATTGGTGCGACCACCGAAAATCCTAGTTTCTCGGTGAATGGCGCCTTGCTGTCGCGCGCTAAAGTGCTGGTTTTGAAAGCCCTTACTGAGCAAGAAGTGATAAAAATTTTGACCCAGGCTTTGGCCAAGGACGGCACCGGTAAAAGCAAGGCGGGAAAAATTGATGCCGAAGCTTTGCGGGTAATCACCATTTTGTCCGGCGGCGACGCGCGCCGCGCCTTGAATATCTTGGAAGATGTTTTGTCTTTCGCCACTGGCAACAAGAAAATAAATCCCGAGATGATCAAAAAAATTGCTCAGCGGCCAACTCTTTCGCATGACCGGACGGGCGACGACCATTATGATCTGATTTCCGCCCTCCACAAAACCATGCGCGGTGGCGATGCCGATGCGGCGCTCTATTATTTAGCCCGTCTTTTGGAGGCCGGCGAAGACCCGCTCTATGTGGCCCGAAGGATGATCCGTTTTGCCAGCGAGGATATCGGCATTGCCAACAATAGCGCTTTACTCTTGGCGAACGCGGCTTATGAGGCCTGCCAAAAAATTGGCCTGCCGGAGTGCAAGGTGAATCTGGCGCATGCCGCGGTTTATTTGGCCAAGTCACCCAAAAGCATCGTCGCTTATTTCGGCTACAACAAGGCGGCGGAAATAGTGGCTGCCAAAGGCGCTCTGCCGATTCCGCTCCATATCCGCAACGCGCCAACCAAATTGATGAAGGAGCTGGGTTACGGCAAAGGCTATAAATACACACCGCTAGAAGGGAAGTCGGAGCTAAGTTATTTACCTGACGAAATTAAAAATGAAAAATTTATTTAAGGAAAAATATGAAAAACAAAACTTTATCTAATCAAGAACCGAAAGGCACGCGCGATTGGCTGCCGGAAGAATTTGCGATCCGCCACTACATTTTTGAGACCTGGCGCAAGGTTTGTCTGCGCTACGGCTTTGAAGAATATCTCACCCCGCTCGTGGAATACGCCGAAGTTTATCGCGCCAAATCGGGTGAAGACGTTGGCGGCAAGGAGCTGGTCACCTTCACGGACTTGGGCGGGCGCGAACTTTGCATTCGCCCAGAAATGACACCGTCAGTAACGCGCATGGTCTCCAAAATTTATGCCGCTGCGCCCAAACCGCTCAAGCTTTTTTCGATTGCTAATTTCATGCGCAACGAAAAACCCCAGCGCGGCCGCAATCGTGAATTCTGGCAATTGAATTTTGATATTTTTGGGAGTACTTCTTTTGCTTCCGACTTGGAGGTTTTGCAATTATCGCTGGATATTATGCGGGAATTCGGGGCGCCGGCAGAATCTTTCAAATTATTTTTAAATAGCCGCCAGCTCTTGGACGGCCTTTTGGCTTTGTGCGGCGAGTTGAGCACTGAACAGAAAATAAATTTAGTGCGCACTTTGGATAAGTGGCAAAAAATGTCGGCCGCTGATTTGACCGCGCGCTTGGAAGATTCCGGCTTGAGCAAGGAAGTAATTAAAAAAGTTTTTGCCTTCATGGAAAGCGAAAGCATTGAATCTCTGGAGAAATCTTTGCCGGAGCTGGCAGATAATCGGGGCTTGTTAGAAATTCAGCAGGCGATGAGCGAGTTGAATATTCTTGGCTACAAAAATATTTATTTTAACCCAGCAATCATCCGCGGTTTTGATTATTATGATGGTTTGATTTTTGAAGTTTTCAATATGCACCCAGACGATAATCGGTCGATGTTCGGTGGTGGCCGCTACAACGGCTTGGCCGAACTTTTTGGTTCAGCAAGTTTCCCGGCGGTCGGCTTTGCGCCGGGCGACGAAACAACGAGATTGTTTTTGGAGTCTTGGAATTTGCTGGGTGATAAATTTATTAAAGCTCCAGAAAGATTTTATTTGCCCTTGCTTGACGAATCCTTAATCAAAGAAACGGCCAGTTTGGCGGCTAAATTGCGCGCGGAAGGGAAGAATGTTTTGCTTGGTTTCGAGGTGCAGAAAATCAACAAGGCCTTGGAGTATGCCAACAAGAAAAATATTTCCCAGGTGATAATTTTTGGCTCCGAAGAAGCGGCGGAGGGAAAGTATAAAATCAAGAACATGAAAAGTGGGGAAGAGATGGTTTTAAAAGCCGCTTAGTGCTAAAATTAAAAGATACAAAGTTTAAAATCATTAGCAATATTTTTATGATCAATCGCAAGTTCGGCGCATTTTTTGCGTTGCTAGTTCTCTCCCTGTTTTTAGTGCCAAATTTGGCCTCGGCGAAGTACAAAATGGTGAACCCGGAAGTATATAGTAATATCATTCAGGACATTGCTTTCTCGGGATCGGATACTTATATGCTAACCAGATCTAGCGTTGCCGGATATATAATGGAAAGGCATGGTAGTGGCCCCTGGGTTATCGGCACCAGCACTCCGGTTACTGGTTCAGCAGCATTTAGTAAAATCATGATGGATGGCACTAAAGCTTACGTTGCCGTCATGACCGGCGGAAATAAATACATCTTTTCCAAGGCCGACGCTAATTCTCCCTGGGTGGCCACGCCAACGGGGGTGAATAATCGATTCGCCGGGATATTTTTTAAAAACGGTATCGGTTACGCCGAAACTTATGACGGACAAATTTGGCGATCTATAGATGATGGCCAGTCGTGGGCATTTTCTACCTCCACCGGAATGCTGCCTACTAGTTTTGGCTACTCCGAGAGAACTTTTAACCGCTTGGGCGATGAAAATAATCAAATTGTTTATGGCGCCACTAATTTTTACTCAACAGCAGACAGCGGCGCTTCCTGGCAGGCAATTCCTCGCCCAGCTCTCAGCGGTCAGGCGCTCTATACCGATTTTTTGTTTGATGATGTCAACTCGGGCCTAGCAGTCACTAGCGATGGTAAAATAAAATACACGACAGATGCTGGTGCCAATTGGCATGACTCGTTTGCTTCTTCTACTTGGCAGTTTAAAACCGTTTACGAAAATGGCGGGAAATACTACGCCCTTGGTCTCTGGTACGATGTAGGGAGCGCTAAGGTCGGAGTTCTGAGCGCTAATAGCACGGCCGGTCCCTGGAGTCTTGTCAATGGGGAGACGATTGGTGTTAATATGCTTTTGCGCGGCTCGTCTAATTTTGATGCTAACGGTAAAGGTTATTTTTTTGCCAATACCGGCGTGATTGGTCTAACAAATGACGCTGGCGCCACTTGGACCTATCCTTCTCAGAAACAGAGATTTGATATTAATAATTTGAGTTTCTTGGATAATAATAATGGCTATTCCGTCGGCGGTTTTAATAATGGTAATTCTTATTTTGCCGGTGAGGCTTTTAAAACGTCAGATGGAGGAGCCACCTGGAATCAAATATTTACGAGTACTAGTACTGATTTTATCAGCGTCTATGCCACCGGCACCGACGTTTGGCTGGGAAAACCGGACAATGGTGTCCTGGAGCACTCTTCTAATGGTGGTCAAACTTGGACGACGACGGCTGATTCTCAATCTGGCGATATTAATGATATCCATTTCTTTTCTACCTCCACGGGATTGGTAGCCGGTTCATGGATAACCAGTAAAACTACGGACGGTGGCAACACTTGGAACGGAGTGGAGGGAAGCACCGGTTTTGAATTTTCTTTTCCGGCGGATAATGTCGGCTACATGGTTTCTTTGGGCGGTTACATTTATAAAACAACTGACGAGGGAGATGATTGGACTATCCAGACCTCCAATACTAATAGTGATCTTCATAGCATTGCCTTTGTTAGTACTAGTACTGGCTGGGCAGTCGGAGCTGGCGGTGCAATTGTGCACACAACCGATGGTGGTACTAATTGGATAGCGACCACGAGTGCGATCTGCCCAGCCTGCACGTTTAGTAAGGTAAGATTTTCTTCGCCGCTTAATGGTCGGATAATCGGTATGGACTCAAATTATTGGTCTTGGATTCTGGAAACTTTTGATGGCGGTACGACTTGGCAAGGCGAAAAAATTGCCGCTAATACCATTGCTAATTTTTTCGGTAATTCCAATAATGTTGGTCTTTTATCTTTGGCTGCCAAGCCGAATGGTGATTTCTTTTTGGGTGGTACTAACGGAACTTTATTTGACTACGACGCGACGGTTGGAATCAGCAGCCCGACCATAAACACTTCCGAGGGGCACACGATTACTTTTGATGTTAGCCGCAACAACACAGTCGGTAATTTAGCGGTTAATTACAATGTCAGCGGTTTGAATGATTCTAATACTTCAAATCCGCTATCATCATATATTAGTATTACTGACGGAAACACCACGGGTAGTGCTTATATTTCCACGGTTGATAACCATATTGTTGAGGGCAATAAATCTTTTAGCGTCGCCATTTCTCCCGGTGAGTACTCTGTCGATCCAGCAGCTTCTTTTTCCAGCTCCACTCTTTTTGATATCAACGTCGCCGCCGTTGATGCTCCGAGTGATTTGTCTGTTACCGAGGGTGGGGCCACCGATACCTTGTCGGTTTATTTGGATTCCATTCCCGCCAGCGATATCACCCTGTCTCTGACCGATGCTTCAAGCTCCGATATCGCTTTAAGCGCCACCACTCTAAGTTTTAATGCTTCCAACTGGAATATTCCTCAGAACGTCACCGTTTCGGCGGTCGATGATCAAGTAGTTAATGGTACTAGACAAGTCTATCTGCGGACTAACGTTTCCTCTTCTTCTGACCCAAATTACCCAACCGATTCTTTCGCGACCACTATAGTGACCGTTTTAGACAACGACGTTGCCCCCGTATCCTCCGGCGGCGGAGGCGGCGGCGGAGGATATGTTCCCCAGCCCCTCTCCGGCAATTACCAATTAAGCATCAACCAAGGTGCTACTCAAGCCAGTTCCACCCAAGTCACACTCTCTCTCACCGCTGGTTCAGATATCACCAAGATGGCTATCTCCAACACTGCCGATTTTGCCAATTCATCTCAAGAAAGTTTTACCCCAACCAAGTCTTGGACCCTACTTCCTGGCGACGGCCCCAAGACCGTCTATGCCAAGCTCTACAATAGCTACGGTGTCTCTTCTGATGTTATCTCTGCCTCCATTACCCTCAATACCAATCCCAGCACTTCTACTCCGGGCACTTCCACTCCGCCAGTGGTAGCTACTTCCGGTAATACCACCGTCCCCGCCCAACCAATCTATGTTAAATCCTCCGACCTCCTCAAACTAAAGTTCGGCGACTACACTTTCAAAGACACCGATAAGGACGGACTAGCTGACCAATTAGAAACCCTCCTCGGCACTGACCCCAAAAAGATGGATACCGACAAAGATGGTTATTCCGATGGCACGGAAATCGCCAATGGCTATGACCCGCTCACTACTGGTAAAATTACTCCCGAAGAACAAGCAATCATCAAGGCTCATCCCCAGTGGATAGACACTGACCTTAACGGTATCCCCGACTCTCTCCAGAAAGCCTTAGGCTTTTCCCTCCGTGCTACCAAGAACAAGAAAGACGGCGCTAGCCTGCAAAAGGGCTATAACCCCTTCACCAAAACCTATCTCCAACCTAGCGCCTCGCTCATCAAGCGCCTCAAGAACCAAACGCTCATCGAGGTAAAAACCGGCATTGCTCTGAAGGTTGATGCGAAGGGAATCGTGAGCTTGAAGTAGCACTATAACTGACCACAAAAAAAGAACGTCCGGGTGGGCGTTCTTTTTGTTTGTCAGTCAATTGCTGCTTGGTTATATAAATGCTAAAATTAAAGAATAGGGTGGTTAAAATTTATTTCATTTTTTATGAAAAAAAATCATATTATTGATTTTCTACTTTTTGCGTCTATTATTTTTGTATTTATTTTATCCTTTTCTCCTCGGCCGGCCTTAGCTGGAACTTGGACTCAACAGGCCGGCTCCAATTCCAGCGCCGGTTCAGGGACCTGGGTAACAATGGCCTCTTCCGCTGATGGATCAAAATTAGCGGCCACAGACGGGGTTTCTATTTTTACTTCAATCGATAGCGGAGTCACTTGGGTCAATCAAACCTATACTAGTCTCGGCACAAAAAGCTGGAATGCTATTACTTCTTCCGCTGATGGATCAAAGTTGGCAGCGACTGTGAATGGTGGATATATCTACACCTCGATTGATAGCGGAGCTAACTGGATCGCGCGGACCGGTGCTGGTTCGCGGGGCTGGTCCGCTATTACTTCTTCTGCGGATGGGTCAAAATTAGTGGCCACCGTATCAAATGGTGGAATTTATACTTCAAACAACGGTGGCACTACTTGGGTAGCAGAAATGACTTTTGACCCGCAGTATTGGTCCGGTATCACTTCTTCTGCGGATGGGTCAAAATTAGTGGCCACGGATAATGCTACTACCTATTCCTATATCTCAACTGACGGAGGTTATACCTGGTCATCTACGTTGCCTGTTTACGGCAAAAAGGTCGCTTCTTCTGCTGACGGATCAAAACTAGCAATTACAGGCAATTATTCTTTTTACACATCAACCAACGGCGGGGCTAGCTGGACTACCCAGACTAACCCCGACACGCAGCATGCCAGTTATACCGTTGCTTCTTCGGCTGATGGATCAAGGCTGGCGCTTGCCTTTGATGGAGGATATATTTATCTTTCGGCAGATAGTGGGGCTTCCTGGACTCAACAGACCGCCGCCGGTCAGCGACACTGGTCCTCAATAGTCTCTTCTGCTGATGGATTAAAACTGGCGGCGGCAGACGGTTGGAATAACAGTTATATCTACACATACGCAGAGGCATCCGTTCCCGACGCACCAACCAGTGTGACCGCTGTTCCTGGCGACGGCCAGGCGACGGTTTATTTTAATCTGCCGGTAACTGATGGCGGTTCAGCGATTACTTCCTATACAATAACTTCTTCGCCGGGAAATTTTTCTACTACCACGGCGACTACTACGGGGATTGTCAGTGGTTTAACCAATGGTACGTCTTATACCTTTACAGTGAAAGCTACCAATACTATAGGTGATTCGATTTCCAGCGCCTCTTCTACGGCCGTTATTCCGGATATTCTCTCGGTAATCACTACCAATTCGCCAGTAGTGCTCAGTGCTAGTTCTATTAGCATAAATGGCACCCTTGGAACTATTGGGGTTGGCCCGATGATTATGACTTTTGATAAAATGCTGAACAGGGCAATGGTTAGCAGTAGCGGCTATCAATTAATCAATCCGCACACCGGTGATTCGATAAGCTACACGATAAGTTCCATGCAGTGTGGTTCCATTTATTCTTTCCGTTTTTCTTTGGCTAATAGCATCGGTACGTCAGATGGCGGTTGGCAAGATTACATTACTCCAGCCTGTGCGCCAACTGGAGTCACGGCAGTGGCCGGAAACGGTCAAGCAACTGTCTCTTTTACGCATCTTGCTTACGGTGGTGTGCCCCTTGACACGCTTTACACTATTACGTCCTCGCCGGGAAATTTTACCGCTACCACTCCCAATAATCTTTTAGTTATTCCGTCTTTATTCACCACTGTTTCCACCAGCACTCACGCGACGGTGAGCGGCTTAACCAACGGTGTTGCTTATACTTTTAGTGTTAAGGCGACCAACATCACCGGCGACTCCTCTCCTTCGGCGTCATCTACTCCAGTTGTTCCAGTTGGTTTGCCGGACGCCCCTGGCAACTCCTTGGCAACTCCTGGCAATGGACAAATTTCTTTGTCTTGGACAGCGCCCGCCAGTAACGGCTCGCCAATTACGAGTTATAATATTTACAGTTTCCCCTCAAACGCTCTAGCCGCCACCAGTTCAGCCACTTCCACTAGTCAAATAATAACCGGTCTGACTAACGGCAATACTTACTATTACTATATTACGGCAGTAAATAGCGTTGGTGAATCGGCCAGCAGCACCACGGTTAACGCCACCCCAGCCACTGTTCCTCACTCTCCAGACAACCTTTCCACACATGCTGGCGACAGACAGGTTACCTTGAACTGGTCTAGCTTGACCGCTGATGGCGGCTCGGCTATTACCCAATATAATATTTATAGTTCACCCAGTAATGCCTTGCTAGCGACGACCACTAGCTCAATCTTGGTGATAAACGGCTTAACTAATGGTAATAGTTATTCATATTACGTCACCGCGGTTAATGCTATCGGTGAATCCGCCTCCACCTCGGTCGTCTCGGTGACGCCGGCGACCATTCCAACCGCTCCGCGGTCATTGGCGGCCGCATCTGGTAATGGCCAAATTACCTTGAGTTGGCTAGCGCCGATTGATAACGGTGGCTTAGCGATTGTTCAATATAGTATTTATAATTCTCCGGCCCATACATTGGCCGCCACTTCAACTAGTCTCAATAAAACCATCATTGGCTTAACCAATGGTAATAGTTATTCATATTACGTCACCGCCATCAATTCTGCCGGTACATCCATCTCCTCGGCAGTTGCTTCAGCGACGCCAGCCACTGTTCCTGATGCGCCAACCGGCGTTACCGCTATTCCCGGCGATACTCAAGCGACGGTGTCTTTTACGTCTTCAGCGGATAATGGCGGGGCAGCGATTAGTTATTACACGATTATTTCTAATCCCGGAAATTTTACCGCCACCACTTCCGCAACTTCCACGAGCGGCGTGGTCACTGGCTTGAATAACGGCACGCCTTATACCTTCACGGTGAAGGCGCATAATAGTGCCGGCGACTCCTTGGCTTCAGCTGCCTCGGCGATTATCACCCCCCAATCATCTTTGTCGGTGCCTAGCGCGCCGACTAATGTGATTGCCAGTCCCGGAGACTCTCAGGCCAATATTAACTTCACCGCTTCCGCGAGCGATGGCGGCGTGGCGATTGATTATTACCTGATTACTTCCGCTCCGGGAAATTTTACCGCCACCACGTCTGCCACTTCAACTAGCGCCACTATCTCGGGCCCCATTAATGGCACGTCTTATACTTTTGCCGTCAAGGCGCATAATAGCTTGGGGTATTCTTTGGCTTCCGCTTCTTCCACACCGATTACCCCCCAAGCGTCAGCCACTGTTCCGGGCGCACCGCTCAATCTCAGCGCCGTCGGCACTAGCACCACCATTTCTTTGTCTTGGTGGGCGCCGCTCAGCGATGGCAATAGCCCGCTGACTAGCTATCAGGTTGATTACAAGCAAAACACGGGCTCTTCTTGGACTTCCATTTCCGCTCTCTCTCCCACGAGCACCACAGCTGTTGTCTCTAGTCTTCTAGGAGGCACTATCTATAGTTTTCGGGTTATCGCCATCAACGCCGTGGGATCTAGCGCGGCCAGTAATGTGGCGACTTCTAGTTTAAATAGTCTGATTTTTTCCAACATCGTTGATACTCCGACCACGACGAGCGCGCAGATTTCCTGGTCAACTGATGGCCTGGGAACAACCCAAGTGGAGTATGGCCTGACAAATAGCTATGGAAATTTAACTACCGAAAAAGACATTTTTTCCTTGCTCAACAGCCACACGGAAAATCTCAATAATCTGGTGTCCTGTACACGCTACTATTATCGCGTTCGTTCCAAGGACGCCCTTGGCAACCAGGACTTTGGCGTGCCGGAAAGCACGATGACGGCCGGCTGTTTGGGCGATTCGGCTTCCGCCAGCACCACCTTAAACGTCATTGATCACACTTCTGGCGGCAATGCTTCTTTGACCGACGGGCAGGGCGGGACGCTTCTCTCAGTTGCTTTGCCGGCCGCTTTTGCTTCCTCCAGTGTTGATTTACAAATCAATCACCTAGCGAGCGCGCCAGTTTTGACGGCCGCTCCGGTAAGCACAGGGAAGCAAATGGCGACGGACAAGGTTTTTGACGTTAAGGCGTTGACCGATATTTCCAATACCGTTTCCGCTCTCAGCCAGCCAGGATCAATAGCTATTTCTTATACGTCCGCGGACATCTCGGGAATCAACGAAGACACCCTGGGCATCTATTATTGGAATGCTACCAGTAGCAGCTGGACTGCGCTTAATAATTGCGTTTTAGACAAAGGGAATAAGCGAGTCACTTGCAGCACGCCGCACTTTTCCGTTTTTGCCTTGCTCGGAGACACGACCACGACCACTTCCGGTGGAGGAGGCGGTGGCGGAGGTGGAGGCGGCAGCAGTGTGGCGAGCCAAACTTTCACTGGCACTTTCTCGGTGCTTATTAATCAGGGGGCCACTAGCACTGTTAATAATTTAGTTACCTTAAGTTTTGCGGCTCAGACTGGCACAACGAAAATGGCGATTTCTAATACTACGGATTTTTCCAGTGTTTCCTCGCAAGGCTACAGCAGCACCACCAACTGGATGCTTTCTTCCGATTTAGGGACAAAAACCGTTTATGTGAAATTTATTAATTCTTCCGGTTTGTCTTCCGATGTAATCACTTCTTCTATTGAATTGATTAGCGCCACTTCTTCGTCGTTGGTGCCCATTGTCCCCACCGACAACGTTGATACGGTGAAAAAAAGCGTGGCGGTCAAAGCCGTTCCCAAGGTAAAATCTTTAGGAGTTAAGTCTTCCGATTTGCTTCAACTCAAATTTGGCGACTACTCTTTTAAGGATTCCGACAAAGACGGCTTGAGCGATAAATTAGAACTTTTGCTGGGTACCGATCCAAATAATGCCGATTCGGATAATGATGGTTACTCAGATGGCTTCGAGGTGGTTAACGGCTATAATCCGCTAGGCGATGGCAAGCTGACCGCCGACCAAATAGCAATAATCAGAGCCCATCCGCAATGGATTGATACGGACAACGATGGTGTGCCGGACGCCCTGGAAAAAGCCATCGGCACCAACTGGAAGAAGGCGGACACCGATGGTGACGGATTTTCGGATGGCGTGGAGCTTAAAAGCGGCTACAATCCACTCGCCAAGAACAAAAAACTAAAGCCGAGCGCGGCGCTCATTAAGCGCTTAAAAGGGAAGGTACTTCTGGAAGTTAAAAGCGGTATTCTGCTAAAAGTTGACAGTAAGGGCGTCGTTAGTCTCTATTAAAATAGAAAAATTAGCCAAAATTAGCACTTTCCGCGAGGGAGGTGCTTTTTTATTGACATTAATCAAATAAAATGATAAGTTGCTAACAAGTCCGGGGAGAATCCTCAGGCGATGGAATGTTAATTAAAACCTTAATAAAAATGAGACATTA
>CAIMEI010000007.1 GCA_903839955.1 Candidatus Falkowiibacteriota bacterium
ACTCTTCTGACCTGCTCCGCCGCTTCTTCAGCCGCTAAGCTAGCCGACCGCACCCTGACCTATCGAAAACTAGCCGAACCCTATACCTATAACACCTCCACCTACCTCGGCATGATTTTAAGCGCCACCTTGGAAGATCCGAAAATGATTCTTAAATTCATCAAGGCCCTGAAATTGCCGGCTCGTTTCCGCCGCTATGAAGCCTATGCCTTTGTTCTGCCGGACAGATTCGCCGCTCTCGCCCCGATGCTAGAAATCAAGCACAACGAATTATTCGGCCCCAAACTTTCTCTGCGCGCCTTCAGCGAAGGCGAGTCTCGCCATGCCAAATTTGTGATCCGCGATGAACACGAATTGGTGATTAGTTTCGGCGAAAATCTCTATTTCGGCCACCCCAAACATCGCTGGGAAATAAAATTGCCCAAAAATGCGGACTACGGCCTAATGATGGCTCTGACTTATTTTATCGTCGGCCAAATTCAGGAAAGCAAACCGGATTGGTTCGGCAAAAATATCGCCAACTTCTGTAACGACTACGGCTGGCCGCCCTATGGCGGCAAACAGCCTTTTGAGGTCATCGTCAAAGGCAATGTATGAAAATTGTTTTGCTCCACGGCAAGGACACCAATCCCGCTGAAAAGTGGTATCCTTGGCTCGGCACCTGGGCCAAAAATAACGGCTACGAATTCTTCGCGCCCGCTCTTCCCAATTCCACTGATCCAAATATGGCCGAATGGCTCGCGGAAATTGACCGAGCGCAACCCGACGAAGAAACCATTCTAATCGGCCATTCGCGCGGCGGCGTCGCCGTTTTGCGCTGGTTAGAAAAACAAGCGCCGGACAAAAAAGTGAAGCAAGTTATTTTGGTCGCCACCAACTCCGGCCGTCTCGCGGATAAAGCCATTGCCAAAGAATCCAATTACGGCTTCTACACCGAAACCGGCTACGATTTTGCCAAAATAAAAACTCATTGCCCCAATTTTCTCGTCCTGCACTCCACCAATGATCCCTGGGTGCCATTTTCCGCCGGCGAATTCAACGCCGCCGGTTTAGCGGCTAAGTTCATGAAATTCACTGATCGTCGCCATTTCGGCCATGACACCAAGGAAATTCCAGAAATGATTAGCGAGATTGCGAAATAATTTACGAATCAAAAAAGACGCCTCAAAAAAGCGTCTTTTTATTTTATCTATTTCGAAGTTTTAAACTAGCAAACTCTCCCCACTCATTTCTTCCGGCAAAGGCAAATTGAGGAGTTGCAAAATAGTTGGCGCAACGTCCTTCAATCCGCCGCCCTCAATAATTTTTTTCTCTCTCAGCGCTAGATTGTTGGTGACCAAAATCACTGGCACCGGATGCAAAGTGTGGCTGGTGGCGACTGGCGCACTTTTGTCTTCGGCATTGCCGTGGTCGGACAAAACCAAGCAAGCATAATTATGCGCCAAGGCGGTGCTAATGATTTCTCCCTGCGCTTTGTCTACCGCTTCCACGGCCTTGATGATGGCCGGAATATTGCCGGTGTGCCCGACCATGTCGCCGTTTACCAAATTAACAACGATTAAATCATAAAGGTCTTTGGCGATTTCCGTTTGCAGACGAGTGGCGATTTCAAAAACACTCATTTCCGGTTGCAAATCATAAGTAGCCACCTTCGGCGAATTAATCATGATGCGCTCTTCGCCGACGCTCGCTTCCTCCACCTGGCCATTGAAGAAAAAAGTGACGTGCGGATATTTTTCCGTTTCACTGATTCTTAGTTGCCGCAAACCAGCGGCGCTCACCACTGGACCCAACAAATTATCCAAAGAAATATCGGAAAAAGCGACAATGGCGGTGCTTGGTTCGTAGTATTTGGTCATCGTGACATACTCCACCGGAATCATGGTGCGCGCAAAACCAGTAAAATCGGGATCAATAATCGCTTTGGTTAATTGACGCGGACGGTCGGTGCGGAAATTGAAAAAAATCACTCCGTCCTGCGGCGCAAAACCATTATAGCCCGCTAGCTTGCGCGGCTTAATGAATTCATCGGTTTCTTCTTGCTCATGGCAAGCTTGCGCCTGTTCGATGGGGTCGCTAAACTCCGCGCCCTGGCCCAAAACAATTGTGTCGTAAGCTTTCTGCGTCCTTTCCCAACGGTTATCGCGATCCATGGCGTAGTAGCGGCCGCTTAAAGTCACGATTTTGCCAAAACCCAAGTCCGCCAATTTTTTCTGCAGGTCGGCCAAGTGTTTGACGCTTTCAATTACTGGTGCGTCGCGGCCGTCGGTGATGGCGTGAATCACAACCTGGTGAAAATTTTGCTGCTGGCACAAATCCAATAAGGCAAAAAGATGATTGATGTGGGCGTGCACGCCCTGATCTTGGAGCAGGCCAATCAAATGCAAAGTAGTTCCCTTTTCTTGGCAATGTTTAATGACTCCCAAAAAAGCGGCGTTGTGAAAAAAGTCACCAGTGGCGATGGACTTGTTGATGCGGGTTAAGGATTGAAAAATAATCCGGCCGGCGCCCATGGTGAGGTGACCGACTTCCGAATTTCCTTGATAACCCTCGTCCAGGCCAACCGCCTCGCCGCTAGTGGCGAGGAGTC
>CAIMEI010000008.1 GCA_903839955.1 Candidatus Falkowiibacteriota bacterium
ACGAAAAGGCGGCGATTATCGATTGGCGAGTGGTAAACCCTATTCTAGACATATCCAACGAAAGTCTCCGGCCATTATTTCGGCGCCAGTCTTTGAGGATGTTTTTGAGGAGAGAGTATTACCCGGAGAGCTGCCTGGTCCATTACTGGCATGGTTCTTATTGGAATCTCAAGCAGCCGCTTTTGTTTTTAAAAAAAGAAGAAGTAGTAGAAAGGCTTAGACTTTTAAACAACCCTATTCATTATTTTTTTGAAAACCTGAGGTATTTTTCGGAAATAGTTTTCTTGAGGAAAGTCTATAGATTTTCCCATTTCCTAAAATGCAAATACGGTTGGTACAAAAAATTGATAGAATTTATTAAAAAATAACGGTTTCCCGAAGATGATTAAAGATTTAAAAAAGAAAATAGAAGAGCGAAGAAATTCCAGGTACTTTTTCCATCGCGCCTTGGTTTTTTCGAAGGACTTTGTTTTCTATCGGTTGCATTTCAATATTTATAGATGGCGCAACGCCTTGAGATTTTATTTTTTGCGGATTGGCTCATCCGGAAGTCCGGAAGGAGCAGATTTTTCGGACACAACTTTTATTATCCCGGTTAAATATGACAGCGATGATCGAAAGCGGAACTTGGAGTATGTCATTCAATACCTGCAGAAATTTTCCGGCGCCCAGATTCTGATCGGCGAAGAGGGGGGAGAAAAGTATTTTGACAGCTTAGACGGCGGCCAGATAAAGTATTTATTTTTCGAAGACGGCGGCACTTTATTTCACAAAACCAAAGTGCTAAATAATTTAATCAAGGCCGCCAAGACCAGGTTCGTGGCGGTTTACGATGCGGATGTTTTGGTTAATCCTGGCGATGTTTCATCCGCCCTGCGATGCTTGAGAAAAGAAAAAGCAGACGCGGCTTATCCCTATAACGGTCAGGTTTTTGATTTGTCGCCGGAAAAAAGTGACCGGGTTATCTTTGGTGAAGAAGTTCGTTTCCGGGCGGCGGGAAAAACTGAAAAGAGGAGTATTTGCTTCGGCGGCGCCTGTATTTTGAGCCGGGAAATATTGATGGCAGTCGGACTGGAGAATGAAAATTTTGTTTCCTGGGGCGCGGAAGATGATGAATTCTATGAGCGTTGCAAAAAATTGGGACGCAGAATCATTAGGACTAGTTCGCCGCTCGTCCATCTCTACCACCCCCCAAAAGCGAACCGCAATCAAATAGATTCCAGCTATGCTGACAACTTGGCGGAGCTCAATAAGATAAAAAACATGGACAAAGAAGAATTGCTAAATTATATCCAGACTTGGAGCTGGGTAGCGCAAGAAGATGCTAAGTAAACTGAAAAATAAAATTGCCGCCAACAGGGGTCGAAAAAACATTTTTTGGCAAAGTTTTTTGGCGGTCAAGGATACTGCTTGGTTTTTTTACCAGATTATTTTTTATTATTTGCTTAGCCTAAGGTATCGGCGAATCAAAAAATTTCAGCGTGCCCCCAAGGAAAAGGTCAAAGTTTTATATCTTAGCGATCACCCGGACGGTTCAATTACGCACTTGGCCAATATTTGGCTGGTCGATAACCCAGCGCTTGATTTGACCGTCAAGTATTCCGAGCGAGAAAAAATCAGCCAGAAAGATTTTAGAGATTACGACTTGGTGGTTTTCCCAATCGCCGGGCAATATTTTAACTACCTTTACGACCCGCGCAAAAGCATGGTTATCGTTCATGACTTGGCGGAACTATATGCTGGCCGGGAAAATGACTTTATTAATCGCGCCGCTTCCTACGAAAGAAAATTTTTTCTTCAGGTGCTTAGAAAATTGAAAAATATCTTGGTCGTTTCCCGGGAAATGCAGAAAATCTTGGCGGAGCAGGGCATCAATGCCCACCTACTGTCGACAATGGGGCGCTTTCCGCTGAGAGACAAAAATCAGATTATTACCAAAAAATGCAGCGTCTGTTCCGTTGGCAGTGAGAGTTGGCGAAAAAATCCCGGCCTGCTTTTTGAGCTAGAAAAGCATTTTGCGGGGCGAATTAATTTTAATCTCAAAATCGGCTTTAAAATTCTGGATGATGAAAAATATTTACAGCTAATAGACAACAATGAAATTTATCTCTGCACATCTTTCGTGGAGGGCGGCCCCTTGCCGGCGCTCGAAGCGATGGGCCGGGGAGCGGTGGTTTTGACCACGCCGGTCGGCCAAATGCCGGAGTTGATTGTGGATGGCGAAAACGGTTTTATTTGCCGAAATAAAGAAGAATTTATTGGAAAAATAGAATTGCTGAATGCAGATTTCGGCTTGTTGCAAGATATGAGGATGAAAAGCCGGGAGACAATTGAGAGTCGGAGAAATATGGGCGATCTCAAGCGTGAAGCCGGTGAATTTATTAAAGATTGCTATTTGCGGTCCTAAATTATGATTAATAAGAAAATTGCTGTTTTCCACAATTTTTTAGATAACATCGGCGGCGCCGAATTATTCACTTTGAAAGTGGCCAGGGAATTCAATGCCGATGTTTACACGACCAATATCGATGCGGAGAAAATAAGCAAGCTGGGTTTTGCCGACGTTCTGCCGCGGGTTTTTTCTATTGGCAAAGTTCCGGTTCTCGCGCCTTTCCGCCAGCAGTTGGCTTTTTGGAGATTTAGCAGACTTAATCTGGGGAAGAAATATGACTTCTATATTATCGGCGGCGATTGGGCAATGTCGGGGGCGGCGCGGAATCACCCCAATCTTTGGTATGCCCATTCGCCTCTTAATGAGCTTTGGGAATTCAAAAATTACGTGAAAAGGGAAATGCTTGTTCCTTGGCAACGGCCAATTTATGAAATTTGGGCGCGCTTCAACCGCCGCTTGAGCCGGAAATATGCGAAATCGGTGGATATCTGGGCGTGCAATTCGCAAAATACCAGAGAAAGAATCAAAAGATTTTATCATCAGGAAGCGGAAGTTGTTTATTTCCCGGTTGACGTGGAAAAATATGGCTATCAGCCCGCAGAAAATTATTGGCTCGCCATTAATCGTTTGGCCAAGAACAAAAGAGTGGAATTACAGCTCAAGGCTTTTGCCAAAATGCCGGCCGAAAGATTAATCATTGTCGGCAGTTATGAGCGAGGGGCCAAGATCTTCGAGGACTACAAAAAATATTTGGAAAAAATTAAGCCGGATAATGTGGAAATAATTAGCTGGGCAGACGATGCGACGGTCAAGGATTTATATAGCCGCGCCAAGGGCTTTATCGCTACCGCCCTGAATGAAGACTTCGGCCTCACGCCAGTGGAGGCGATGGCCGCTGGCAAGCCGGTGATTGCGCCCGACGAAGGCGGTTACCGAGAAACGATTATCGACGGGGTGACTGGCCGTTTGATTGGCGATATTAACGAAGATAAAATCGTGGCGGCAGTCGGCGAGCTTGAAAAAAATCTGAGTACTTATCGCTTGGCCTGCGAAAAGCGCGCGCAGGACTTCGGTGCGGAAATTTTTTATCGTAAGATTAAAGAAAAAATAGCAGGCAAGGTTTAGTTCAGTAAAACTGCCGCGGAGAGCAAAACATTTCAAAATATCAGCCAACATGCTAAAATAAAGAAAAATTAACCCAAATTTTATGAAAATTTTATTTCGTTGGTTAGTGAACGCTGGTTTTGTTCTTTTAGCGCCCTACCTGATTAGCGGGGTGGTGGTGGCCAATTTTTACACGGCTTTGATCGCCGTTTTATTGCTGGGGGTAGTTAATGCGATTCTTCGGCCGATTTTGGTGATTCTCACTTTGCCCATCAACATTTTAACCCTCGGCCTCTTCACTTTAGTGATTAACGGCTTGATGGTCCTTTTGGTGGCGAGCTTCGTGAAGGGCTTAACGGTCGACGGCTTTATTCCGGCTCTGTATTTGTCCTTGTTCTTGTGGCTCGGTTCGCTGGTGGCCAATTTATTATTTAGAGAAGAACGCGCTTTATGACAATTAGCACCAAGGAGCGCTTGTCGCTGATTTTTATCGCTTTTCTGGTTGCCGTAGCGGCCGGCGTGCATGTCTACCAGTTTTTTCAGCGACCGGCACCGAAAACTGAGCCCAATCCCGCCCCTGTTGCGGCCACTTCCACAATTAGCACCGACACACCCCTGGTTGTTGATCAGCCAGTCGCCAATGGCCAATTTTCAGCCCCCTTTGCGGTCACCGGCCGAGCGCAGGGTAATTGGTTTTTTGAGGGTGTTTTCCCCTTGAAAATTGTGGATGGACAGGATAAAGTGTTGGCAAGCGGCCAGGCACAGGCCCAAATGGATTGGACCACTGACGCCATGGTGCCGTTTGTCGGTTTTCTAACTTTTTCGCCGGGCGAAACGCCGGCTTCCGGCACGGCCGTTTTTCTGGTCTTGTCCAAAGACAATCCCAGCGGCTTGCCGGAACATGACGCCTCAACAAGCGTTCCGGTAATTATTAACTAAAACGTTATGCTAAATTTTGAAACTCCAAATGCGGAAATTTCCAAACCGGAAGTCAAAGGTTTGAAAATTGTCGGCAAAATAGATTTACCAGTAACTGAAAAAAAGCTTGATTTCCGGCCGGAAAAATATTTAGCGCCGCTCAAGGATTTACTAAAGAATCAAAGCACCGAAGTGAACTCGGAATACGGTGATCTTTTGAGCGAGGAGTCGAAAATAAAAATGGCCGGCTCTTATCGCGGCGAAAACCAGGCGATACACAAAGTTGAGGACCGTCTGCTCGGCGAAGACCAGCGGCAAGTGGAAAAAATTGCGGCTCGTTTTGCCGCCAAGGATAACTTGGATTTTGAAGCTTGGCGCGCCAAGCGAGAGGTCGGAGCGCCGGAAATGGCGGAAATGGCAGTCACTGCCTTGCTTCACAAATTCATGGGTCAAGATTTTATCGTCGCGCGCGCTTCGGAATATGATGACTATCTTAACGGCGTGGATACCGTCTTGATCGATAAAAAAACTGGGGCGGTGATTTGCGGTTTTGATGAAGTGCTGGGCTCTTTTGGTGATAATGGCGGCGACATCAAGCGCTTGAAAATCCAAGAAAAAATGGAGCGCGGCGGGAGCGCTTTGCATTTCGGGGCGACCATTGAAGACGGCGTCTTGAAAAGAAGAAGCTTGGAAAAATTGCCGACTTTTTATCTTTCGCTTTCCAAGGAAGAGTTAATGAAGCTGTTAGTCGATTTGACTAGTGAACAAGAGGAGGCTGGCGAATCTTCTCGGAAAATTTTTGTGAAATTTATTAACCTGATTAGAGAACAAATAAAAAATGACAAGCGGCTGGATTTGGACCAGAGATTAAAGAGTAATCTTTTCTCCAGCGAGCAGATGTTTGACCAGCTCAACTAATACTTATGGCAACTCCTTTATTTTTATACAATACGCTTAGCGGCCAAAAAGAAGAATTCAAGCCAATCGGCCCGGAAGTTGGACTCTACACGTGCGGGCCGACGGTTTATAATTTTGCCCATATCGGCAACTTGCGCACCTATGTTTTTGAAGATATTTTGAAGCGCACTTTGTACTATTTTGATTATCCGGTAAAGCACGTCATGAACATCACTGACGTCGGCCACTTGGCCGGCGACATGGATATGGGCGAAGACAAAGTTGAATCCGGGGCAGCCCGCGAAGGCCGCAGCGCCTGGGAAATCGCTTCTTTTTATGCCGATGCTTTTAAATCGGACTTGCACCACTTGAATATTATCCAGCCGGATATTTATTGCAAAGCCACTGAGCACATTGATGAGCAAATTGCTTTAATCAGCCGCCTGGAAGAGAAAGGCTTTACCTACCGCACCAGCGACGGTATCTATTTTGATACTTCCTTGGTGGAAGAATATAACAAGCTCAGTCATTTGCCGCTGGAAGAATTAAGAGAAGGCGCGCGCGTGGAAAAAAATGATGAAAAAAGAAACCCCACTGATTTTGCTTTGTGGAAGTTTACTCCTCCTGGTTTGAAGCGTCAGATGGAATGGGATTCTCCGTGGGGCGTCGGTTTTCCGGGCTGG
>CAIMEI010000009.1 GCA_903839955.1 Candidatus Falkowiibacteriota bacterium
CACTACACTGATTACGCCTTAGGATCGACTAACCCTGGGTCGATTTTCGTTGCCCAGGAAACCTGAGGTTTTCGATGGGCGTGGTTTTCACACGCCTTTTTGCTACTCATGCCAACATTCTCACTTCCGTCCGCTCCACCACACCTCACGATGTGACTTCAGTGCTGAACAGAATGCTCCTCTACCACTCCCCGCACAAGGCGGAAAGTTCGCATCTTCGGTACTATGCTTGAGCCCCGATAAATTTTCGGCGCGAAACAACTTGATTAGTGAGCTATTACGCTATCTTTAAAGGATGGCTGCTTCTAAGCCAACCTCCTAATTGTCGTGGTCACAACACCACCTTTCACACTTAGCATAGATTTAGGGACCTTAAATGGCGATCTGGGCTGTTTCCCTTTTGACTGATGAACCTTAGCGCCCATAGTCTGACTCCCGGATTCTACCCGTGGGTATTCGGAGTTTGATTAAAGATGGTACCTTGCGGCCCACCCTCATCCAGTGCTCTACCCCCCACAGTCAACATCCGAGGCTAGCCCAAAAGCTATTTCGAGGAGAACCAGCTATTGCCGAGTTCGATTGGAATTTCTCCGCTAACCACGAGTCATCCCCTAGTGTTGCACGGCTAGTGGGTTCGGTCCTTCATGACGTTTTCACGCCACTTCAACCTGCTCATGGCTAGATCACCCGGCTTCGGGTCTTGTCCATGCGACGTGTACTTCACTTTAACGCACTAATTAAAACTAATGCGTAAAAGTGAAGCACAATGCGGGCTATTAACCCTCGCTTTCACTGTGCATGCTCGCCAAGCGGCGATTATGCAAGCCACATAGAACAAACTCGTTGGCTCATTCTTCAATAGGCACACCGTCACCCCAGTAAACTGAGGCTCCGATTCCTTGTAAGTATATGGTTTCAGGTACTATTTCACCTCCCTCGTCGGGATGCTTTTCACCTTTCCCTCACGGTACTTGTTCACTATCGATCATAAGAAATATTTAGCCTTGGGTCATAGTCGACCCTGATTCAAACGGGATTTCACGAGTCCCGCCCTACTTAAGATTTATCGCCGTAAAGAGTAAATACATTTCGTTTACGGGGCTATCACCCGCTCTGGCAGAGCTTTCCAGCTCGCTTCAACTATGTATAAACTTTTTTGACTTTACCGTGCTGAATTGGATAGCACACGCAATAATCTTGCGACCCCCGTGGAACGTATGGTTCCAACACCTTCAAGCTAAAATTTAGTAAACTAAATCTTTGGCCGCAGTTGCACGGGTTTGGGCTCTTCCCCTTTCGCTCGCCACTACTTAGGGAATCACTATTGTTTTCTCTTCCTCCGGTTACTAAGATGTTTCAGTTCACCGGGTCTTCCAGCTCATCTTAAAGATGTAGCTCATCTCGTCTTCAACGAGATAGGTTTCCCCATTCGGAGATCTGCGGGTCAAAGGTTGCTTGCCACCTCACCGCAGCTTATCGCAGGCTGCTACGTCCTTCATCGTTTTCTTATGTCAAGGCATCCGCCATATACTCTTGTTGAGATTTCCTCACACTTTTGTTTTTAAACTTTCTCGAAAAGTTTTTGATCTTGATCTATAACTGCAATCTAGTCGCTACTAGATGCAGTCTGCTTCATTATTGAAATTGCAAAAAGTCATAATGAAGTTTTTATTCTGATTTTAAGGGTCGCACACGGTCTGTAATCTGATTGACTTACCGGTTCCGCACACCGCTAGGCGATGAACGAAATGAGTGCTTCAATCTTTTTTTCAAATCTACTCCGGAGGACTAAAAAAACCGCCGAGGCGGTCTACAACACAAGTGAAAAAGGCTTTGTGTTATCACCGCTTTAAGTGGATATGAAAAATTGGATTACGCATATCGTATCTCTTGTTTTTTAAAACTGTTTTCAATTATAGCCGACCAAAAAAATAATGTCAATACCCGAAAAACCCAGTAAAAAGGCCCTAAATCTCGCGATTATTTTCCATATACTCCAGCGCCACCTCTTTAGAGATCAAACCGGCGCCATAGAGCCGCTTGAGATCGTGGTCCAGGCAGACCATTCCTTCCGAAGAACTGGTTTCAATCACATTCTTCATCTGGGAAACTTTGTTCTCTCTGATTAAGTTGGAAATGGCCGAATTATTCAACATGATTTCGCGGGCCGCGACGCGGCCGCCGTCCAAACGCGGAATCAAATGTTGAGCAATTACGGCGCTAAGAATGTTGGATAGCTGGGATTTGATTTGCCCTTGCTGGTGGGCGGGAAAAATATCAATAATACGATCCACTGATTGAACAGAATTGGCGGTATGCAAAGTAGCCAGCACCAAATGTCCAGTTTCGGCGATGGTGATGGCCGAAGCAATGGTTTCCAGGTCTCTCATTTCGCCAATCATAATCACATTCGGATCCTGGCGCAAGACATGGGAAAGCCCCTCCGGAAAACTCAAAAAATCGGTGCCGTACTGCCTTTGGGAAATAATGCTTTTTTTCGGCGCAAAAACAAATTCAATCGGATCCTCAAAAGTGGTTATGCTATAGCGATAAGTTTCATTTAAATAATTAATCATCGCCGCCAAAGTGGTGGACTTGCCAGAACCAGTTGGGCCGACCACTAAAATCAAGCCCTGCTTCTTGTCGAGAATTTTTTTAATGCTATCGTCAAAGCCAACTTCTTCCAAGGTGGGCTGATGGCCAGTGATCACGCGAGCAACAACTCGTAAGTGATCGCAAGCGAAAGAAACGTTCACGCGGAAACGCACGTCGCCGATACTAAAGCCGCTATCCAGCTCCCGATTTTTCAAAAGCGCTGCCTTCTGCTCTTTATTCAGCAAAAAATCCACCGCCGCATTCATGTCTTTGTCGGTCATCACCGGAAAAGACGTTCCCTTGTACTTTTCTAATAGATAAGAGTTCTGCAGGGTCTCGTTAACCTCAAAAAGCTGGCCATCCAAACGCAACATCGGTTGCAGACCGAAAATTAAGTGCAGGTCAGAAGCCTGCGCGGCAGCAGCGATGGTGAATAATAAATTGAAATCCATAGGGATAATATTACCAATTTTTAGCGATTAATCCTTTGGCGGCGGCATCGATTTGCGCTTCTTGCTTGGACGATCCAGTGCCGGTGGAAATTAAATCTTCATTCAAATAAAGGCCGACAGTAAATATTTTGGCGTGATCCGGGCCTTCTTCGCTTAGTACCTGATAGCTAGGAGTAACGGCTAAGAATTCTTGAGAAGCCTCCTGAAAACGAGATTTCGGATCCAAATAAGTTTTATTCTTCAAAATTTCCGCTAATTTTACCACAATGCGGCCGAGAATAAATTTCTTGGCGGCGTCTAAGCCCTGATCCAAATACATCGCGCCAATCAAGGCCTCAATGGCGTTGGCTAAAATATAGCCGCGCGCTTTTTTGTTTTTGTCTTTGGACTCACCGCGAGAAAGGTATAAATAATCATCTAGGCTGATTTCTTCGGCTACCACGTGCAGCATTTTGGCATTCACCAAACTAGCACGCCAGTTGGTTAAATCGCCTTCCGGGGTTTCTGGAAAATTTAAATATAAATATTCAGTCACGACAATTTCCAAAACGGCATCGCCTAAAAACTCCAAGCGCTCGTTGTGGCCGCAAGGGAAATCGGGGTGCTCGTTCAAATAGGAGCGGTGCACCAGGGCCTGCTTGAGCAGGGCTTCATTCTGGAAAAAGAAGTTAATCTTTTTTTGTAGTTTTTCAAATTCCGCCATAGCTTTAAAATTTCGGACTTTCGTCGATTTCGGTGGTTTCCTCTTTGAGTTCTTCGGTAATTTCTTTGGTGATTTCTTCTTCATTTTCCGCTACTGGCTTTTCTTCTTCATTTTCCGGAATAAAATCAGCTTTTTTCAATTCTTCTGGCAGGTCATTAAAGATCGAGCCGAGTACGCCATTAACAAATTTACTGGAAGAATCACTGCCAAAAGCCTTGGCGATTTCAATCGCTTCATTGATGGCCACTTTCGGCGGGATTTTCTCGGCGTGAATCAATTCAAAAATACCGAGGCGCAAAATATTGCGATCCACATAGGTGATCTGCTCCAAAGGCCATTCCGTGGCATATTTGCGGATGTAATTATCAATTTCTTCCAGGTGCTCAAAGATGCCGTCCATGGTGTATTTCACGTAGCCGTTATCATTGAAATCGGGGGCAAAATTGGCGAAATTATCCTTAATGATGCGGTCAATATCTTCGTTGTGGCGATGATTAAAATCCCAAACAAACAAAGTTTGCATGGCGATGGTTCGCGCTAAGTGTCGATTACTCATAGTTTTTGAGATATTGAAAGCAGCGGCCTGAGACCCCTTCAAGGGCCAAGCCGCCGATTTCAAAACTTTATTTTTTCGGTTTTTTGACCGTTTTTTTTACTACCTCTTTGCCTTTGTAGGCGCCGCAGAATTCGCAAGCGGTGTGAGGCTTTTTCGCCTTGCCGCATTTGGAACAGGTATTAAGAGCGACCGGCTTGAGGGCCAAATGGGCGCGGTTCTTACCAACGGCTGATTTTGTCTTTCTTTTCTTCGGATTAGCCATATAATTATGAAAATATATTAATTACCCTTTCAGTATAACGAAAACTGTTTATTAGTCAAATTTAGGCGGTTTGGCGCCCAACAAAGCATCAAATTCCACTTTCTCCAAAGTCTCTTTTTCTAGTAATACTTCAACAATTTTCTCTAGAGCTTCGCGGTGGGCATTGATTATCTTATTGGCTTGTTCCGTGGCCAAAGACAAGAGGCCGGAAACTTCACCGTCGATGGTTTCGGCGGTTTTTTCGCTATAATCGCGATTTTCGTGAATTTCACGGCCCAAAAAGACCATCTCCTCTTTGTCGCCGAAAGTGCGTGTGCCAAGTTTATCGCTCATGCCGTACTCGGTAATCATCGCCCGAGCCAAGGCGGTCGCCCGACGCAAATCGGAGGTAGCGCCCGTGGTCACTTCACCAAAAACATCCTTTTCGGTTAAATGGCCGCCAAGTAAAACTGCCAATTCTTCCACAAATTCACTGCGGGAATGCATGTGGCGGTCTTCCAGGGGGACTTTCAAGGTGTAGCCGCCGGCATTGCCGCGGGCAATGATGGAAACTTTCTGCACGGGATCAATCTGGGTGGAAAAATGCGCCACCAAAGCATGACCGGCTTCGTGGTAGGCCGTGATTTTCTTTTCTTTGTCAGTAATCACGCGGCTGCGTCTTTCTGGACCAATCATTACTTTTTCAATTGATTCAAACAAATCCTCCATGCTGATTTCTTTTTTGTTTTGGCGCGCCGCCAAGATGGCCGCCTCATTCAAAACATTGGCCAAGTCGGCGCCGGAAAAACCAGCCGTTCTCTCGGCCACAAATTTCAAATCGGCATCTTTGGCCAGCGGTTTTTTCTGCGCGTGAACTAATAAAATGGCTTCGCGGTCTTTGAGGTCGGGATTATCAATCATTACCCTTCGATCAAAACGCCCCGGACGCAGCAAAGCCGGGTCCAAAACATCGGGACGATTAGTGGCGGCAATGACAATGACGTTGTTGGTGGTTTCAAAGCCGTCCATTTCCACTAAAATTTGGTTGAGAGTTTGTTCGCGTTCGTCGTGCCCGCCGCCCAAACCGGTACCGCGGCGACGGCCGACGGCGTCGATTTCATCAATAAAAATAATGCAAGGTGAAGTTTTTTTGGCTTTTTCAAAGAGCGAGCGCACGCGAGAAGCGCCCACGCCAACAAACATTTCCACGAACTCCGAACCGGACATATGGAAAAAAGGTACGCCCGCTTCACCGGCCACGGCGCGCGCCATTAAGGTTTTTCCCGTTCCCGGGCCGCCCAAAAGCAGAACGCCGCGCGGAATGCGCGCCCCCAAATCGTGAAACTTCTTCGGGAATTTCAAAAATTCCACCACCTCTTTCAATTCTTCTTTCGCCTCTTTGGCGCCGGCCACATCCTTGAAAGTGATTTTTTCTTTTTTCTCCAAATTGAATTCTTTGGCCTGGCTCTGTCCGAAAGACATCGCCTTGGAATTAGCGCCGGCCATACCGCGCATCATAAAGAAAAGGAAAATGCCTAGTAGCACCATCGGCAGAAGTATCGGCAAAACAGAAGAGACAAAAATATCCATCCCGCTCTGATCTTTGACGTTCACCGCCACGCTCGCCATCTGCACGGGGTCAATCTTGTAATCCGACATCAAAGAAGCCAGAGATTCGCCGGTTTCCTTCTTCACTTCCTGTTGGCGACCGTCTTGCAGAGTGAGCAACAGGGAATCGCCGGAGACATCAATGGATTTAACCTGGCCGCTCTTCACTTCGGCCACCATGGCCTGCAAACCGGCCTTTTCAATACTTTTCTTGTTCTGGAAAGCGGAAAAAACGGCGGCAATCGCCAAAAATATCAAGAAAAACCAAATAAAATTACGCAGCAACTTTTTCATAATATCAATAAAAGTTTAATTATTTTCACAAAAATCATAGCACCGAGAGGCACTTTTGGCAAATAATAGTATTATAAAAGGCAGTAATTTTGTTACTGCCTGTTTTGTGTTTTGCGGACCCCTGGCTATTACTTCCAGGAAATAATCTCCTGATAAATCTCTAAGGATTTCGCCCTGGTTAAATTCTCAATTTGTGAGACAAATGAAATTATTTGTCTCTTATGTTTAACGCTGAGCTGACGCCAATTTTTCACGTTAGAAATTCCTGAAAAATCGATAGTCTTATCTTTCAGTTTAATTGTTCCTAGAATTTCTCCGGAAAGCCGATAGATGTAATAGAGACAATCCTGCGTCTTTAGCACAGCAACTTCACTAGTTACCATATCTTCATACCTCTGAATAAAGCTTTTTGATAATGGGCCATCGTCATGATAAACGGTCTCTATTTTACGAACATTTTCATAGAACCAGCCCCAAATAGGGTATAAGGCCATCCGGCATTCATAAAATTCATTTTC
>CAIMEI010000010.1 GCA_903839955.1 Candidatus Falkowiibacteriota bacterium
ATTTAATTAAAGCCCTAGCTGCTGTTGACTCAGTGGGGTAGTTAAGTGATCTGTATTTAGATAGTTCCAATATAGCAGCAAGGAGGCAGTATGAAGCGACACCATTACCACCGTTTTTAGTGCCGCTGATGTGCGCGATTTGGAACCACTCCACGGCTACCAAGAAGTGAAGCCGATGGTTTTTGCCGGTGTCTTTCCACGCGAAGGCAGCGACTTCAAGGAATTGCGGGAAGCGATGGAAAAATTGAAATTGAATGACGCCGCCTTGTCCTACGAAGCGGAAAGATCGGATGCTCTCGGTTTTGGTTTTCGTTGCGGCTTCTTGGGTCTATTACACTTGGAAGTTTTTCAAGAACGATTGAGAAGGGAATATGATTTGGATTTAATTGTTACCGTCCCGAGCGTCGCCTACCAGGTATTGAGAAATGACGGCGAAGAGTTGATTGTGCGTACCCCGCAACGCTTACCCGATCCGACCGAAATAAATCTCATCCGCGAACCGTGGGTGAAGCTCGATATCATCACCCCCAAGCCTTATATCGGCAACATCATGCAGGTGTCCCAGGAAAAGCGGGGAATCTATAAAAACACGGAATACATTTCTGCTGACGGCGACGAGGCGCGCGTGGTTTTGCACTACGAAATGCCGATGTCTTCCATCCTGACTGATTTTTATGACCGCATCAAAAGCGTTTCTTCTGGCTATGCTTCTTTGAATTATGAATTCTTCGATTACCGCCAAGCCGATGTGGTGAAAATGGATATTATGGTGGCCGAAGAAATGGTGGAATCGCTCTCCACGATTGTGTATCGCGACGACGCCTTCCGCCAAGGCAAAGAAATTGTTAAAATACTGAAGGACACTTTGCCCAAGCAAATGTTCGTTCTCAAGCTGCAGGCGTCGGTCGGCGCCAAAGTGATTGCCGCCGAAAGAATTAGTGCGATGAGAAAGGATGTGACCGCCAAGCTCTACGGCGGCGATGTTTCCCGCAAGCGCAAGCTCTTGGAAAAACAGAAAAAGGGCAAGAAAAAAATGATGGCCGCCGGCAAAGGGAGCGTGGAAATTCCGCCGGAGACTTTTGTGAAGATTTTAAAAAGACAATAATATATGAAAATTAAAAGAAAGAAAGTGATGCGGCTGTTTTGGATTTTGGTTTCCTTAATGGTGATTATTTCCATGGTAGCCTGGACTTTTGGCTCAATCTTCTATTGATTCTCGACAGCAAACTTATGTCAAAAATTTGGCAGCCTTACCCGCTTGCGCCGGAGGATTTTTTTATCGCCAACGATGGTCTTTCACCCGTCATGGCCCAACTTCTCTATAATCGCGGTTTACGCACTGAAGAAGAAATTGAGGCTTTTTTGGACCCGGAATCAGGTTTCAATGATCCGTTTTTATTCCGCGATATGGACGCCGCCGTTAATCTGTTAATTGAAAAAATCAAAGCGGGCGAGAAAATCGTGGTTTATGGCGACTATGACGCCGACGGCATCACCGCCGCCGCCGTCTTGCTGGAAACTTTGAAAATTTTAAAAGCGAAGGCCGAAGTGTATCTGCCTGACCGGGTGAGCGAGGGCTACGGCCTGAATCGCCCGGCGATTGATCAAGTAATTGCCACGGGTGCAAAATTGGTGGTGACGGTGGATACTGGTATCAGAAATAAAGAAGAAGTTGCCTACGCCAAAGAGCGTGGCCTGCAGGTGATTGTCACTGATCACCACACTTTGCCCGAAGACGAAAAAGATTTGCCGGATTGTTTAATTATTAATCCCGCTGACCGGCGTAACGCCTATCCTTTTCGCTATTTGGCCGGCGTCGGTACTTCTTTCAAGCTAGCCAGCGCCCTCGTTTCCCGTTCAAAATTGAGCGATGAGCAGAAGCATTATTTGCTGGAGCGGCTTTTGGATTTAGTGGCGATTGGCACGGTGGCGGACATGGTTACTTTGATGGGCGAAAACCGCACGCTAGTGAGCCGCGGTTTGGAAATTTTGAATCACACCAAACGTCCCGGTTTGCAGGAGTTAATCAAAATATCCAAGCTCGATGCTTTGCGCCGCTTGGAGTCTTGGAATATCGGTTTTCAACTCGGCCCGCGGCTCAACGCCGCTAGCCGCATGGATCACGCCAACAACGCCTTCGCTCTTTTGGTCTGTGAGAATCAGAAAGACGCGGAAGTGATTGCCAAGGAGCTGAATAATAAAAATTGCGAGCGCCAAAAAATCACCGAAGAAGCGGTGGGCGAGGCACGCCGCCAAATTGATGAGCAATTTGCCGCCGGTCCGCGCTTTTTTCTCGCGGCGATTTCCGGGGAAGAGAAAATTTGGAGCGAGGGAATCATCGGCTTGGTGGCCGGAAAGATTTGTGAGCGCTATTATCGACCAACCATTGTGGTGACCGCCACCGAAGACGGCTTTAAGGGTTCCGGCCGCTCCATTGAAGAATTTAATCTGATTGAGGCAATTGAAGAAGCGGCTAGCAGTGAAGAAGGCTTGGTGGATAAATACGGCGGCCATCCGATGGCCTGTGGTTTCAGCCTGAATAGCCGGGAGAAATTGGATCGTTTTATTGGCAAACTGGAAAAAATTGCCGCCCGCCAATTAGAAGCGGAAAACTTGGTACCCAAGTTGAAAATTGAAGCGGAAATTCC
>CAIMEI010000011.1 GCA_903839955.1 Candidatus Falkowiibacteriota bacterium
AATAATCAGCACCAAGGAAAAATTGGACTGCTTGAAGCTCTTAATTCAATTAAAGGCCATCAAGTCAGCCACCGCCTCCCTGATGTCCAAAATTATTGAGGAAGAATTTTCTTCTTGTCTGCGTAGCGGTAAAATTGCCGATTCAGAAAAAATCCAAAAAATATTCAATGAAATAAATAAAAATAATTAATAAACTTATGTCACAAGCCTTAGAATTAACAAAAAGCAACTTTGAGAGCGAAGTCCTTAGTAGCGATCTGCCGGTTCTGGTGGATTTTTGGGCTCCTTGGTGCATGCCCTGCCGGATGATGGCGCCAATTTTGGATGAATTAGCTGTTGATCTGGCCGGAAAAGTAAAAATCACCAAAGTAGACACCGAGAATCCGGAAAATGGCGACCTAGCCATGACCTACGAAATCCAAAGCATTCCCAACCTGAAACTGTTCAAGGGCGGAAAAGTCATCGGTGAATTCATTGGCCTCAAGAACAAGGAAGCACTCAAAAAAGAGATTGAAGGCTTGCTGTAATCTATAATTAGAGAATAAGGCGCTATTCTTTAGCGCCTTTTCTAACAAAAATATGAGTATTGTTTTGGAAAACCTCGAAAGATTAAAGGAGGCCGCACGTTTAGAAAATATTTCTGACGAACATTTGTCCGTTTTAAATACTCCCGTGCAGGTTTCTTACGCGGAATTGGCAGTAGGCGACCGAAAGTTGCCGGCTTGGCGCATCATTTACAATCGCGCGCTCGGACCCGGAAAAGGCGGCATTCGTTTTCATCCCGAAGTGAGCGAGGATGAAGTTCAGTCCTTAGCCTTCTGGATGTCTCTTAAAAATTCTTTAGCGGATATTCCTTATGGCGGCGCCAAGGGCGGCGTGAAATTCAACCCGAAAGATTCTTCGCCGGCGGAGCTGGAAGAAATCAGCCGCGCTTATGCGCGCGCTTTCGCCGATAAACTCGGCCAAGACAAAGATGTTCCCGCGCCCGATGTCTACACTAACGGCCAAATTATGGCTTACATCTTGGACGAATTTGAGAAAATCAAAGGCGCCCATGAGCCGGGAATGATTACCGGTAAGCCCTTGGAACTAGGAGGTATTGCTTTGCGCGGTGACGCCACGGCTCAGGGCGGTTATCTGGTCACCAAAGAAATGATTAAAAAGTTTTTGTCTGGAAAAACTGCCTGCAAAATTGCCGTTCAGGGTTATGGCAATGCCGGTTTGTTTATGGCGGAAAAATTGGCGGTTGACGGCCACCTAATTGTGGCTGCGAGCGACAGCAAGGGCGGTATCTATAATGAAAACGGCTTGGATATCATGGCTCTTTCGGCCTGGAAAAATAGCGGTAAAAGTGTTTCTGAATTTGCCGGCGGTCAGGCGGTAAGCAACGCAGAACTCTTGGAACTACCAGTAGACATTCTCGTTCTCGCTGCCTTGGAAAATCAGATCACCGCTGATAATGCCGAAAAAATTCAGGCGCCGTGCATTGTGGAATTGGCCAACGGCCCAATTAATTTGGCGGCCGACAGAATTTTAGCCAATAAGAAAACGGTGGTGGTGCCAGATATTCTGGCTAATTCCGGCGGCGTGATTGTCAGCTATTTCGAATGGGCACAGAATCGCACCGGCCAAATCTTGGATGAAGAATACCTGCGCGACCTATTAGATAAAAAAATGAAATCGGGCTGGCAGCGAGTGGTTGCTAAGTTTGAAGAAAAGAACGGCGAAATTACTTTGCGCCAAGCGGCTTACATTATCGCCATCAAGAGAATCTTGGCGGCGGAAAAATATCGCGGTCGAATCAAATAATTAACACTGACTAAAAAATAAAAAACACCCCCGGAAAACGGGGGTGTTTTTGGAAGGCAAATTTTTCTTAGCTACCGCATTGGGCGGCGCCGCCAGAGCTGGCACTGCCACTGCCGAAACCGGCAGCCGGAGCGGTGGTGGAAAGTTTGGTGTTGCAAGCATCTGGGGCGTTATCAAAACCGCTGCAGATGGTGTTGAGCAAGCTTTGAGGATCGCGGGAGCTGGAAACTTCCGCGCCGTTGATGATCAGCGTTGGGGAGCCCTGGACATTGTATTTGTCGTTGTCAGCTTTGTCGGAATTGAATGGCGGGAAACTGCCCTGCCAGCCGACTTTGTTGTTATAGTCTTCGGTTACTTTGAATTCCTTGTCAGCGGCGGCCACGCAGGTGCTGACGTTC
>CAIMEI010000012.1 GCA_903839955.1 Candidatus Falkowiibacteriota bacterium
AGGAATTGCTAGAAAGCGGCGAAGATTTGTCGGCCACGGTTTTTAAAGCGAGCCACCATGGGTCGGACACTTCCAACAGTGAGGAATTTTTAAAAGCGGTGAATCCGCAGCTGGTGGTAATTTCGGTCGGGGCAGGCAATAGCTTTGGGCACCCTTCACTGGGTGTTTTGGCGCGCTTGAAAAGCCTGGGGATAAGATTTTTTCGCACGGATATTAATGGTAATATTAGCCTAGATTTTGAGGGGAAAACTTATCCACAGGTATCTATTGACAAAGTTAATTCACCATGATATGATTATCAGTTATTGAAAAACAGCATAAAGGCCAGTTTTGACGGGTCAGGCACGACAAGCATGGGGATTTTCTTACTAGGGTTTTTTGGGCTTGCAAGAGTTGATAAATAAACGTTATCAATTGCTGCGAGCTCTGGAATTCCTAGAAGAGATTTTCTTGCCTACCCGTCTAAGCTGGTCTTTTTTTATTGGCTTATTGTTTTGGCGGGCTTAATATTATCAGTTGATTAGAAATTTTAATTGTTGAACTTTAATAAATAAAATAATTATGGGAAAAGTTTTAGATGACCTAGCGGCTCTGGGAAAAATGAAAGTTTTGCTGCAGATGCAGTTAGAGGCCGCCGATAAGGAAACAAAGAACAATTGGCAGAACATTGCCAACCGTTTGGGAACAAAATTAACGGAAAAGGAAGTAGTCGTGGAAATGGTCCGCACGGTTGCCGCCACCCAGGAAATGGTGTTTGGCCGCGAGATTGCTTATTGTGTCGCTAAAGTGGCTTGCCACCAAGAGTTGGGCGAAAAAATGGACAGCGAGGAAGAATTGGCGCAATTTGTTCGGGCAAGCTTAGAGGAATTTGGAACAGAAAGTGATTCCGATGACTCTAAAACTAAAACGGAGCTAAAAGAGTCTCTTAGCGCCTATACCGATGAAGTAAAAAACAGGATGATTTTAGACGATGAAATAAAATTGTTTTTAGCTAATCTCCGCGTGCTTCTCTGAGAAATTTTCCAAAGAAGCTAGATTCAAAAATAAAAGACCGACAAAGTATTGCCGGCCTTTTTTAATTTCCCTTAATTTTATTCGGCGCCAGCAATCACTGGCGTGTCCGAGGCAACGGCCGCGGTGCTGGTTGCGCCCACCATACAGACCGCTTGCCAGGGAACATAGTGCGACTTAAAACGTTTTTGTTTGACTGTGCCGTTAAGATAGGTAACGGTGTAGTCGAAGAAGGCATCGGCACCGTTATGCGCTTTTTCGGTGCACTTCTTTTCTCCCGGCTTCAGGCCGGTGGTGACGATGGTTTTTTGCGGGTCCGGTTTGGTGATGTTGAAAATTGTCGGTGCGGTGGTGGTGGCTTGGCGGCCGTCGCTCACGCCCCAGAAATCAAAATAGAGATCATTTTTGGCGGTTCTAGTCTGGATGAGAATGTAGTTGCCGGTGTCATTAATGAAACGGACGTCGGGTTGCGGGTCATAGACAGCGGCATCAGTACCGGCTGGTTCGTAGTAGGAAACGCGATAGGAATGATTTTGCCTTTCGGTGATCGGCAGCCCGGTGGCCAAGGCGGCGCGGAAAAGGGTGGTAGCGACTTGGCAGAGTCCGCCGCCGAATTCGGGAATAGTTTTACCTTCCTTGATTACTAATTCTGGTAAATAGCCATGGCTTTCATCCACGGCACCCAGAGCTTTGACGAGGGAGAATTCTTCGCCCGGCTTGATTAATAACCCTTGCACGGCGGCTGAACCGACGGCGATATTCTGTTTGCGATTTTTGGGTGAGCCGGTGAAATTGGAATGGCCGGTGCCGAGCAGTTCCTTGATAACCACTTCGCCACTATCAGGAGAAACGAAAGGCACGATGTCTAGCTGCAAAGTGATTTCTTTTTGCTTATCGCTGAGAATGTTTTTAATTATTTGGTCGGCGGATTTGGCTGGGTCCAAATTGCGCCCTTCTTCGCCAGCCTGCCAGTAGGACATTTTACCGTCCTTGATGGTGAAGCGGGGAGTTTTTACTTCTTGATCAACTTGGGCGGCGAGAGATTTGTTGATGAAGGCGATGATTTTGTCGCGATCTAAGGTGAGATGGCCGCTTTCATCAGCTTTTGCCCAGGAGATAAGCAGCCCTTTATCAATAATGGCAAAGTAATCGCCCGCCGTGACCTTGATGGGAGCTAAATCGCCAGCTTGTTTTGCTTCAGTGGCCAAATTGGTTAGACTTTCAGCGGTGGTGCTTGGTTGAGAATTCGCGGTCTGTAGGACAATTGGAGCAGTCTGCATGTTTTTCAGGGCTTCGCCGGCATCTTTAGTCGCTTGGCCGTAGTCAATGGTGATGCCATTTTGTTCGGGGGTGACTTCTAATTCGCCGCGGCCATTCAGTTTGAGGGCGGCGTCTTGCGGAACGGTTTCTTGGCCATTGAAATCGTCTTTGAGAACTTTAGTCAAAACATCAGAATCAAGAGTGTATTCGGCGGGTAAATTGTAGGCGTGCCAGTCGCCAAGGATCCAACGGGAAAAACTGGTAAGCCAGTCATTGTCTCGCCCTTGCCCAAAGGCTTTTTCCAAAGTCAGATCGCGATTAAATTTGAATACTTCCTGAGTAAATTCGCCGGAATCGCCGATTATTTCGCTGGGCACGGTGGCGGAATGGCCATTTAAAGTAAAAACCAGACCGCCTTTTTCTAGCTGGTCGGCTTGAGCGTCAATTTTTTTGGCCGCCTCATCTCTGGTTAAGCCGCCGAGAGCCAGGCTATTAATCTGGATGCCCGGATAAATTCGGGTTTCATATTTCTTGGCCCAAGCCAAGTGGCTAAGCATCAGCAAAAATATCGCCAAGAAGATTATGGGAAGAGAAAGATAGAGAAAAATTTTTAAGCGCGGCGAATGGTTTTTCATTTTTCTTGAATTTTTAAAATTTCATTCAAAATTTCTTTGGCGGTTTGGTTAGAACCGTTTGTCTCCTTGGTTTTGGCGTCTGGGTTTTTGCGGGTGATTGTTACTTCCAAAGATTCGCCGATTTTGGCATCGGCGGTTAGCAAGCTCTTGGGCCAAATATAAAGACGGCCATCTTCGTCTTGCAGGATGGCTTGGTCTTTTTCGAAATCTTTGATCTTTACGGAAAACATATTATTTTTCTTGGATGGTAATGTCCGGTCTCGCTAAAATTTCCAGAGTGATCGTTAGGACGCCGTCTTCCAAGTCGGCGTTGATTTTTTGAGCATCCACTTCTACCGGCAAGATGATTGACCGGGAGAAGGGTCCCCAATAGCATTCGCGGCAAAGATAATATTCTTCGCGAATATTTTCTTTGAGCTCGCGCGTCCCCTTGATAGTTAAAAGATCGTGATGGAGGTTGATGTGCAAATCCTCAGCACGGGCACCGGCGATAGTTGATTTGATGATCAATCGACCGCCTATTTGATAGATGTCCACAGCGAGCTGTCCTTCAGCGGCGATTACTTTCGGCCACAAAGACTCCTCCGGGTATAAAGTTTCCGCCGGAGATTCGCTTTTTTTTGAAGAAAAAGACTTGAACATAAGCAAAAAAAGAAGGGAGAAAAAAGGGTGGGCCCGTGCAGACTCGAACTGCAGACCTCTACGATGTCAACGTAGCGCTCTAACCAACTGAGCTACGAGCCCTTGTTTTCATGTTGTTTTTAACATTTTCAATGTATCAGTTTTGCTTTAAAAAGTAAATGATATTTTTACCTTTTAAATTAGTGGGCATGGAGGGACTCGAACCCTCGACCCCCGCTTTATAAGAGCGGTGCTCTCACCAGCTGAGCTACATGCCCGCACACATCATATATGAGGGCCCTGCCTGCCGGCAGGTTGTCTCGCCATAGCACCGAAGGGGCGAAGGCGGACTACTTGAATCTATAGCATTATGAGCTTAATTTAGCAAGAGCTTTTTGGGCGAGAGTCAGAATTTTTTCTTTATTTTCCTCAATTTGGCTGTTTATTTCCAGTTGGCAGAATTTATTACTGCCGCTGGCTTGATAGTCTTTGAAGAGAGTCAACGGTTCTAGGCCTTTTTGTGAGTAGACCAGAGCCTTGCTTTTTTCGGCGCTTTCTTCGGTAAAAACAATAATCATTTTGGCTTCGGGGAGATTGGCAATTAATTCGTCAATAATTTCTGAAAGACAGTTTTTGTCCGTGCCGGTTTCCATGAAGTCTTTTTGGCTAATAGTTGAATAAACTAAGAGGCCATTTTGTTCCGAGCGGATATTGCTCAAGGCCTTGCCCCAAAGCTTTAAAACCTTGAAATCGCGGGAGCGGTAGAGGCGATTGATGATTTCTTCCCGCTTGGCGCCCAAGCTGATTAGTTTGGAAGTGTTGAGCAGGGTTTTGGGCGTCAGATTGGCGCTTTTGAAATTTTTGGTTTTAACGATGATTCCTAGGAGCAGGCAGGTGGCAATGTCTTCGTCAATGAGATTTTCTTTTTCTTTAAACAATTCATAAACTATCTCGCTCGCGGAAACGGCGTTTAGGTCGGTGAGATTGATTTGGCCGTAATCTTCGTTCTCCACCTGATGGTCAATATTGACGACCGTAATTTGGTAGAAAAATTCGATGTTCTGATAGTATATTTCGCCCAGTGATTCCAGGTCTTGGCTATTGATGGTGATAATTAAATCATACTTGAAGCCGCTCTCGGAGGTGCTGATATCTTCCGGTGAAAACCAGCCTTCGGCCGGAGAAATAATAAAATTAAGGGAGTCTTTTTCTACTAAGTATTTGATTTGGCTGACTTTGGCATTTTTGATATTCAAAGAGACGATGAATTTGCGCAAATTGGCAATTTTATTGTCAATTTCGTTGAAAGATGGCAAAAAAGACCAGAGCGGATTTTTTTCGGTTTGCTTATTTTTCCAATCCGGCGAGGCGGCAATATCAATTTTTTTGCCCATTTTTCGGGCAATTAATAGAATCGCCAAAGCGCTCGCCACGGCATCGCCGTTCCAATCATTGGCAAAGACCACCAAAGCATTGTTGGACTTTTCTAATTGATTGAAAAATTGTTGACTAGCATTGAGCATTGGGGCCGTGGATTTTTATTAGTAGATTTCAACCTTTAAATATACCTTGATTAAAAATGCAAGTCAAGGAAGGAAAGCCATATTCTCCCGGCGATTTATTGGTTTTTTGTCATTTTTTATATGAACCATATTTTTTGTATATATAGTATAATGACAGCAGGAAGAAAGAATATATCTGAAAAGAAAGATTGGAATACACCACCAAAATATGTTAGTGTTATTACTAATTTCTTTAATAAATTAGAATTAGATCCTTGTAGTAATGAAACTTCTATGATAGAATCGGAAGTAAAATATATTTTACCTATTGATGGTTTAAAAGAAAGTTGGGATTATGAAACAATTTTTGTAAATCCACCTTATGGTAGAAATGAAAATAAAACATCAATATACGATTGGATTAAGAAAGGTGTTGAAGCAAATACAAAAGGTTCTGAAATATTATATTTAATACCAGTTGCAACTAATACTAGACATTTTAAAGAATTG
>CAIMEI010000013.1 GCA_903839955.1 Candidatus Falkowiibacteriota bacterium
ACTAACCCAGCTGGAGATACGGGGGCTACAGCAGAACTTCGTTTAGCTCCGTCAGCCGCTCACGCAATTAGATATTCTTCAATCCAAGCAATAAATGTAACAGGTAATAATGATATTGCCCTTGCATTTGTGACTGGGCTCGGTGGCACAATAACTGAAAAAATGAGGATTATGCCAGGCGGTAATGTCGGCATCGGCACCACTTCGCCGACCACCGCCCAGTTAGTGGTCGCCACTTCCTCCACTAACTACACCATCGATGCCAATAATTATCGCATCGGTAATGTCGGCACTCCTATTTCTCCAGGAGACGCCGTCAACCTTTCTTATTTGCAGTCCAGTATTGGCACGGCCCAAAATGCTTATTGGACGCAATCCGGCTCCAATCTTACCGCCTCTTCTTCTACCTGGAATGTCGGCGTCGGCGTCGCCACTCCGAGCGATCGGCTCTCCTTGCCCTCTGGCGCTAATAATAATATCGTTTTTCAAAATAATTCGGCGGTCGGTTACTATTATATCGGCACCACCAGAAGCGGCTATCAGCCTTATTTTGGCTACACTTTGAAGGCCGATCCGAATGTCAACAATGGCTTTATCAAGGCTAACACCGATGTCACCAATTTGAATTTGATTCAGGTGGCCGATGCCAATGGCAGTATTAATTTCGCCCTAAAGGCCGGTTATGCTGGCGGGGCAGGTGACGCTTTCGATCCACTCGCAAATTCCAAGATGATTATTTTGCAGTCCGGAAAAGTCGGCATCGGCACCACTACTCCTAGTAATCTCCTGCAGGTCTATAATGGTGCCGCCGCTGCTCAGGCGCTGTTTAACGGCTACTCGATTATTGGTAATTCGGCCAACTATGCCAACGGCGCAATATTATTAGGAAACAATTCTGGTTATCAAGGAGTATTTGATTACAATAGCGGCGGAAACACCACCATGACCATTAAAAACTCTTATAGCTACGCCTCCGCCTTGATGAATTTTGATATGGCCTCAATCCACGCCATATCCATCTTGGGTAACGGTAAAATTGGTCTTGGCACCACCTCTCCTTCCACGGCGCAATTGGTAATCGCTACTTCATCCGTCAACTACAGTTTGGATGCTGGTAACTATAAAATCGGCAACGTCGCCGTGCCGACTGTGGGTACCGATGCCGCCAATAAGACCTATGTCGACTCGGCTTTGGCTAATAGCTATTGGACGCAGTCGGGGTCCTACCTTTATGCCTCTTCCACCTCTTGGAATATTGGGATTGGGACAACCTCTCCTAGCCAGATGTTAACGGTGGCGGGGAATATTTTATCATCTCCGGCGGGCAATGCTTCCGGCGCCTTGATGTTTACCGCCGGCTCTATTGGATCCAGAATTGGTATTGGCCAGGTGGCCGCTAATGAATTGCAAATTGGCGACACTTCCGGCTGGAATGATATCCGCTTTACTTCCGGGGCGACTGAAGCAATGCGCATCCTTAGCGGCGGCACTATTGGTATTAATACTACGACGCCATCATCAACCTATAAACTAGACATCAACGGCGCCACCAGAATTATCGGCAGTGCGCTTTATCTTGGCAATACTGGCGGTCAGAACTTAGGCGTCGACCCGACGGCCACTAATGGTTATTTTGATGTTCGCGCCAACGGCACGGGTGGCTATGGTTTTGGTTACGGTCAGGGCAGCGGCAGCTTTATTTACTACGGCGGCACTGGTGCGATTAAATTCTCAGTGGATAATTCTGGCAACGGCTATTTTGGCGGAAACGTCAATGTTCACGGCACTTTACAGACCATGACCGGGTCCGACTTCGCCGAAGAATTCAGTGTTTCCTCGCCTTTGGCACCAGGGACGGTGGTCGTGATGGATGATCTGGGCTATAAATCCGTGAAGCCTTGCGACCTGGAAAACGACAGCACAGTCGTCGGAATCGTTTCCGATAATCCTTCCATTGTTTCTGGACACGTGCTGAGCAAAAACAAAGTAGTGGTGGCGATGATGGGGGTGGTCGATGTCAAGGTGAATAATAGCAATGGCCGCATTAGAAAGGGAACCCTGCTCACTACTTCCGCCCTGCCGGGCTACGCCATGAAAGCGGATAGCGCCAAGTCCGGCACAATCATCGGCAAGGCGCTGGAGAACTTAAATGGCAGCCGCGGGGAAATCAAAGTTTTGGTTAATTTGCAATAAATAGCTAATAAGATAAGCCAAGGCGGCCGCTAATAATCTTAGCGGTCCGAGGCAGAACAAAAATATGGAGACAAATCCCAACACCAACAAAAAAAAGCTTTGGCTGCTGATCGGCGGCGTGGTGGTGATTATTATTTTGATCGCCCTGATTATTAAAGCCGCCAACCAGAAAAAAACCGTTGCTCCGGTCGCCGAGAACGTTCCGGTTGCTCAGCCAGTCGTTAATGCGCCGACCCCGCTAGCTCCTAATAATAGCGGTCCGACCGATAAATTCCGCACCGAAGTGCCGGCCAACACGCAAGTTCCCGGTATGGACGCCAAGTTAACTGAAGCGCAGAAAAAAGATATTGCTGTTCCCAGTATTGTGACGCCAGCCGCGCCGGGGGCGAGCACTAGTTTTCGCAGTTTTAGTATTTCCGGCGAGGGCGGAAAATTTATTCCTTCCCAGATTATTGTCCACCAAAATGACATTGTCCACGTAAATTTTACGGCGATGGACAAAGATTATGACATCGTTTTCCCAAGCTATGGGATGCACCAGACCGCCAAAAAAGGTGAGAAAAAAGTTTTGGAATTTCAGGCGGTTTCTGAGGGCAGCTTCACTTATTATTGCGACTCCTGCGGCGGCCCGACCAGCCCGGCCTCCGGCAAGATTATCGTGGTCAAGTAATTTGAACTTACTCTTTGGAAATAAGGTGAAAATCTTGTTTCCAAGAATGTCGGTTTGAGTTATAATAAAGTTATAAAAAATGCTTCATGTCCGCACGATTTAGCCAACTTCAAAAAATAATTTCCGGCCTGGTTTTGTTGCTGGTCTTTTTGCTTTTTCCATTCAAGACTTGGGCGGCGAGCAATTATCTCACAATCGCCACCACCACGACATCAATGGCTTCGGGCGACGTCGGTCTTTTCAGCAATGTTTCTTCGGGCTCGGCAACGACGAGCTATTTCTTGGATTTTCAGAAAAATAGCGCTGATATGTTTAAGGTGGACGCCTTAGGCAACGTGACGATGGCGGGAACGCTGAGCATGACTGGCGGGCTGGCTTCCTCCTTGAGTGCTGCCAATGTTTCCAACGGCTCCTTTGGCTTCAATACGGGTGCGGGAAATTATAGTTTCCCCTCTAACTTGAACATTTCGTCATACTTGGGAGTTGGCACGACCACAGCACCGGCTGTACCATTGGATGTTACCGCTCCGGTAAACACGGAGCCTCTCTGGCTCAGGGCCACGGCCGGCTACGAGATTATCAGATTTAAAGATTTGAGCGGGACCGATAGAGCCTGGGTCGGAAACGACACGGGGTCAAATTTTTCCTTCAAGAATTTCACTAGCGGCGGCAACTTGTCGCTCATCACCACCGGCGCCGGCTATGTTTTGGTGCCCAACGGCAATGTGGGTATCGGGACGAGCACTCCCGCCGCCAAACTGCACATTCTCGCGCCGACTGGTTCTGGTACTTCATACAACGCCTTTCTTGCTGAAAACAATCAGGGCGATTATCAAGGGTTCAAATACATCACTAGAAATGGCACTGGAACATACTTGGCCAATAATGTTTTATTTGAAGATGCTCGACCGAGTACCGCCGGTACTGTCGGTAGTTTCTTTACTATCTATCGTTCCGGCACCTTGGCCACAGGCACCGTTTTTCAAGTTGGCAACAGTACGGCGGCTAGCAGTCTGGTGGTTGATGCCAATGGCTATGTCGGTATTGGTACCACCACCCCTCGTTTGCAGTTAGACTTGAATGGCAGTTTTTATTTGAATCGGCCGGCCACCATGGTGGATTCCGGTCCAACAATCGGCATCCCTGGTAGCACGACCAACGGCCTGATTTTTGCGCCCTCCAACTTGGCGAACGGTCAGAACGGTTATTTCAAATTTTCTTTTCCGGATACCACTTCGGTGAGGTTTAATAGTGATTACGACGGCCATTTAACCGGCTCAATCCAACGAGACATCCAATTCGGCAATAATTCCACCGTTATTTTAGATATTAAGTCCACGGGCGCTATTGGCATCGGCACGACCTCGCCGACCACCGCCCAATTGGTAGTCGCTACTTCCCCCACCAACTATGCTGTTGATGTTAATAATTATCGCATCGGCAATGTCGGCACGCCTGTTTCTCCAGGAGACGCAGTTAATTTGGCCTATTTGATTTCCTCCCTTGCTTCCTCCACCGCTTCTTCCACCTTGGGCTCTACTGGCCTGAATTTCGGCGGCACCGGCAACATCACTGGCGTCAACAAATTAACCGTCACCACGATTGATCCGCTCTACCAGATTGACGGCGTCAAATATTCTTCTTTCGCCGGATCCATTGTTGGCGGTGTCAAGGAGGAATATGTCGGCCGGCTCAAAATTGATAGGTTACAAAGCGTGGGGACGAAAAAAGAATACGAGTATCGTTTGGATTTTAGCCAGCTAAAGGGCGATAGCGATCTCTGGGTTTGGCGTCAAGTCGTCGATTTTTCTCCGGAAAATGTGGATGTTAATATCACGCCCTACGGTTCATTCGCTGACACCTATTACATAATTGAAGATAACGCGATTATTTTCCGCGCCAATCATCCTGTCGAAGTCTCTTATCGGCTTTCCGGCAAACGCCAAGACTGGCAGGCCTGGCCGACCAAAGCCAAAAATCAGCAGGAAAACGCTAGTTTTATCATCAACAATGGCCAGCTAATTAAATAAATTTAAAAAAATAAACTAACTAATAAAACTATGGAAAATGGAAACAATTCATCTTTTAAGATGAGCAAAAAAACTTGGATCTTGATTGTTGCGGCTCTGGTGATCTTGGTCGCCGCGATTTTGTTGGCCTTCAATCTAGGCCAGAAAAAAGCGGTGGTGGAACAGCAAGCGGCACAACAGACCGCCAATCAGCAGGTCACAACTACCACCGACAATAGCGGCAACAAAGTAGAGTCGGTGACGCCGACCGCTATTAAGGGTGCGGTCGCCCAGATTCCGGGCGCCAATTTAGTGACCACGGACAACAAGGTCATTAACGCCAATGGCGTCGTGGCCGTGAACAATGCCCAGCCGATGTCTCCGGAGGCCCCGAAACAAACCACCCCGATGGCCAAAGATCAGGTCGCCAAACTGCCTAATTCCGTCATCAAATTAACCGTGACGGCCGCTGGTTGGAATCCAAATTCCTTCACCGTCAAAGCGGGTGCGCCAGTTTCCGTGGTGATTACTTCCGGCGATAGCTTTACTCATGTTTTTGCTTTTGACGATCCGAGTTTGAGTGCCGTCGCGGTTGGTGTTTCTCCTCAGGAAACCAGAGCGATCACCTTCAATGCGCCGACCAAAGCCGGCGAATATGGATTTCTCTGCGCCGTTCCCGGCCACGCGGGCCGCGGTGAAACTGGAAAAATGATTGTTAAATAAAAGTTTTCGCCAAGGGCCTCGTCAGAAAAACGACGGGGCCCTTTGCTAATAGTCAAGATGGTCCGCACCGCCAAAGCCAAACTTCGCCAAAGTTTTCTTAAAAAAGCGCTCACCGAAAAGCACACCTATTTGTGCCGTTTGATTTCTTATGGCGTGGTTTTTGTGCTGTTGTTTTTTAATCTTATTGTTAATTTATTTAACTATCATCAGCAAGGCGATATCAAGAATATCTTGCAAGTAAATTCTGAAGAAAAGCAGCTTTCTGTAGAACCCAGCCCGGCGGCCACTTCACGTTTGCCGGAAAATACTTTGAAAGATTTGAAGGCCGGTCTGACGGCCGGATCATTCGGTGATGGTTTTTCTTCACTGGCTTGGATTAATTCTGGGGCGACGGATTTATTTTTTGATAACACCGCGACCGCTTTTTATTTTCCGCCGAAGTATATTTATCAAAAAGTTCAGGACTGCTCTTCTAATCAAGAGTGCCCAATTGATTTGGCGGTCAACACTTGCCGCGGCCAGCAGTGCCTAACGCTTTCCGGCGGCCAATTATTTTTTGCCGGCCACCCGCTCGCTTGGCCCAGTGACGAATTTTCCAAAGATGCGCGGGTGAGCATCGGCTTGTTGGGTAATAAATGGCTGATCGGCGCGATTGTCGGCAATGAGCAAGATAAAAAAATCATCGTTTATTCTTTTGATGGCCATAATTTTTCGCCGCTGCTCGGCGTTTCACAAACCGTGATTCCGCGTTACCCCAATTATCACGGCTATCTTTCTTTTGGCGGCACTGACCAGGACTTTCTGGTTTTGTATGTCGGTTACGAGGGGCTCGCTTTTCATTTTAAAAACGGCAATCAAGAAGATGTTTCCAAATATTTTGGCATCAGAATGGCCGATGGCGGTTTTGATCCGCGCATTCTCCGCGTGGCCAGCGGTCAGGAAACTTTCTGGTACATCACCAGTGCGACCATTGCCAAGCCGAAACTAATCAAACTCTGGCAAGACGGCACCAATTCCATTCAAGGCGTCGCTTCCTTTTCTGACCCGCTATTTTTTGGTCGGGCGCCCCAGCAAACATCCTTTAAATTAATCAGCCAGAACCAGCAGGGAAGAGATTTCACGGTGATTCAGGACTACGGAGAAGGCTTTCCTCGCCAAAAATGGCAATTTACTGATAATGGTTTTGATAATTCTCAAGATCGAAAAGTGGTTTCTAGCAATTTGATTACCGTCAGCAATGAACAGATCGGTTTTGCGACGCCGGCAAAAGTGGATCTTGACTTGGGCTTGACCGAGCAGTCGGCCGCTGTCGGTTGGGGCAATTACGCGCTGTTTCAATTTTCCAATAACGGCGTGGATTGGCTCGGGGCCAACCTTGGTGAAGAAATTATTTTTCCCGATAGCAAGGGCCAAGGTTTGTACTGGCGCGCGCAGTTTAAAAAAGGTGAAAATTCTGAGTATTCGCCATTTTTTGACAACTTCAATAACCTCGAATATTACTTCCGCGTTTTATAAAATCGTGATATAATTATTATATATTTTTCATTCTTCGTTTATGCGAAAAAAAACCTCGCGTTTTCATTTAGAAAAGTTCACCGTTTGGATTTTTGCCGGTGCGCTGGCTTTGTTTTCCGGCGGTCTGGCGATGGCAATCACTGGAACCTATGTTAATAACGGCAGTTACGACATCATTGCCAGTTCAACTTTGATGAATGCCGCTTATCGTTTCATCCCGTCCACCACGGCGGCGATTTTTAGTTTTCAAGGAATCAACAATTCCAATAACGCCTACAATACCACGCTCTTCAACTATTATCCGCCTACCGGCAATGCCGATTTGTTTGCCGGAACCTTGTCTTACGTCAAATCCACCGGCTATATTGGCATTGGGACGAGTAGTCCGACCAAAAAATTTCAGGTAGCAGACAGTAACACAAACGGAACGGTCGTTTTTAGCGTGGGTGCTCCCGGAAATGGATACGCCAATTCTTATGGTCCGCAAATCACCACTATTCCTGACTCCTGGGTTGTTCCTCATACCTCTTGGCTTGGTGATTCGTCGGCTTACTTCGGAAGCGACGGCACCTATGGCGCTAAGCTTTACGGAGACTATGGCACGACCTTGATGTATTACGATCAAACAGTCGGTCACACCAATTTTTATCCCGGTTTGTATGTAAACAGCTATTACAAAAAAGCCGGCACCACCTATGGCGATATTGGCGTAAATACCACCGTCCCTAACGCCAAATTAGATGTGGAAGGGTTCACCAACGCGTATGGCGGGTTGGGTGCAGGCTTGAAAAATGGGGTCACCATTAACGCGGCGGCGAACAACGATTCGCTTTACGGCCTTTATGTTAACCCAACTTTCGCCAACGGGGCCTACACCAACGTCAAGAACTATGCAGCTATATTAATGGGCGGCAACGTCGGTATTGGCACTACCAGTCCGCAGGCAGCTCTGGAAGTTTATTCCAATGGCAATGTTTTAATAGACAACCAAGCCATTACCCCTTCCACCCCGAATGCGGCAATAACTTATTCCTATCTCGTTTCCTCCCTCGCGTCCTACCAGCCTATCGCGAGCAGTAGTAGCCTGGGTTCCTACGTCACCTCCACGGCTTCGGTTACGGGGAGCAATAGCGGCTATAGCGGCGCCAATACTTCCTGTGCGGCACTGGTTTCGGGCAGTCATATTTGCAGTGTGGCGGAAGTTTTGAATACGATTAATAAGGGCAGCTCCATGCCAACGGCTAATGTTTGGATTGCCTCCGGCCCTCCAGGATACACGGTCAATGCCAACGATTGCAACGGCCGCACCGATGGCACCACCAACTATCTCGGCGTCGAGTGGTACAGAAGCACTGGCAACGGCTTTGGCGGTATGCAGTATTGCAATTTTTCCATGTCAATTGCTTGTTGTAAATAAGTTTTCAACATATATTTTATGAAAAAAATTCTGGCGTTTTTCCTTTTGGTAGGATTTGCCTTTTTGGCTCAGGCTGCGCAGGCGGCAACAGTTATTTGCCCTAGTAATGTTCTGGTGGGCGGAATAATGTGCAGTTCCAGTTTTAACCAATATGCCTGTAAGAGTGCCACGATTTGTGCCACCGCCGGTGGGGCTTTCTGTAATTCTGGCGTCACGACGGTTGGGGCTAATATCGCCACTTATGATGATTGCGGTGCGGCTCTGACTTGTAATGGTGGATCTTCAATTTGTTATTCTTCTTACCCATACACCTGCACCACCAATACGGTTATTTCTAATTGTGCTGCCTATTCTTGCGGAACTTGTTCTAGCTGCAATTCCGGCTTCGCTTTAAGCGGCGGTGCCTGCGTGGCCGTTTCTTCCTTAAAATTCACTTTTCCCGATTCTTATTCCAGCAGTGCCATTCTCCAATCTTTCAGCCCGACCACCTCAATTTCCATGTTCCTAGACGGCAGCGGGAACCTCGGCCTCGGCACTTCCACTCCCGGTTACAAGCTGGATGTTTACGGACCGGCGGGCTTGGATAGCCATAAATTCACCACTGACGGCAACGGCAACGCCACTTTCGAGTCATTCTATGATCGCTCGAATGTTCTCTACTTCCTTGATCCATCAGCCGCCACAACCTCGCTCAACGTGAATTCAAATATCTATTCCGCCAACGGCATTCTTGGCACTTACGGTACAAGCAGCAGTAATTTTATGATGGGGAATTTGGGCGTTGGCACAGCTAGTCCTACCCAGAAATTGGATGTAAGGGGGAGTATTATTTTGAACACCAACGGTCAGAGCGCTTTAATTTCAACATATTATGGCGCCAGTACCAACGGAAACAATATTTTTGTTGGCGGCGGCGGACAGGGTTCAGTATATGACGGAACCAATGCTTATACTGGAAGCGAAAATGTGTCCTTTGGTATATCCGCTCTTAGCTCCAACACAACCGGATATCGTAATTCGGCTATCGGCATGTACGCCCTTAATTCCAACACCAGCGGTTATTACAATGTGGCCGTCGGACCGTATGCCCTTAGGCTTAATACTAGTGGATATAATAATATAGCTGATGGCTACGAAGCTCTTTACAGCAATACGACTGGTTATAGCAACATCGCCAACGGTGCCTACGCCCTCTCTGGTAACATTTCTGGAGCCTATAATATAGCCAACGGGTACACCGCTCTCCAAAACAATACTTCTGGTTCATATAATATTGCTTATGGTTTGCAGGCTCTTATTTCCAACACGACCGGCACCGAGAATACCGCCGCCGGACACAATGCGCTTTTATCCAACACCACTGGAAGTCAAAATATCGCTTTAGGTTATTATGCTGGTTACAATGGTTCGGTGGCTTTGCAAACAATGTCAAATAGCACTTTCTTGGGAGCTAGCGCCAACTCTAGTGTGAACGGAGTGACTAACTCCATGGCGCTGGGAAATGGAGCGCAGGTGAACGCCAGCAATCAGGTGGTTATCGGTAATAATTCAATAACACAAACTTTATTAAACGGCAACGTCGGTATCGGCACCACTTCGCCCGCTGAAAAACTAGACGTCAACGGTGCCGTTTATTTGGAGCCAATGACCGCTCCTTCACCGACTACCAATCGCCTTTATAATGTCGGCGGCAACGTTTTTTGGAACGGTATTCAGCTTGGTGCGGGCGGCGGCGGTACCAACTATTGGGGCCAAAGCGGCTCGAACTTGTATGCCTCTTCTTCTACTTGGAATTTGGTTGTTGGGACAACCACTTCTGCTCTATCCGCTGTTTTAACTATCGCTAATTCCAACACCAGTAATCCCTTTGTGGCTTTCATGGATAGTAGCAATATTGAGCAGGGGCGCATTTCCTTTTTCGGTAATAACAGTACTTTTGTAGGAGGAGTTTCAGGAAAATATTTTAATGGTGGTTCAGGTATTTGGAACACCGGCTTGGGTTATGGAGCTTTACAGGGGCAGAGCGGCGCCAATGGTTCATATAATACTGCTGTCGGTGGCGGGGCTCTTGGCAATCTCACCCAAGGTCACGACAATAGCGCCTTCGGTTTAAATGCTCTTATGTCTAATATCAGCGGCAACTACAACGACGCTTTCGGTTCGGGTGCTTTGTATACGGATAATACTGGAGGTTTCAATCAGGCTTTTGGTTACCAATCTCTCTATAAGAATACTTCCGGCAACAATAATTCCGCTTTCGGCTATCAAGCATTATATAAAAACACGACTGGCGCCCAAAATGTCGCCGCGGGTTACCAGTCCCTGTATAACAACACTACCGGCACCAGTAGCGTTGCTATCGGCTATTACGCTTTGTACGGCAACAACACCGGCAACAACAATATTGGCATTGGCCAACAGGTGCTTCTTTCTAATACCTCCGGAACAAATAATATTGCCCTTGGCTATCAATCGATGATTAGTAATTCCACCGGCGGGGCCAATATTGGCATTGGCTATCAATCTCTGTATTCCAATCTCGCCAGCAACAACGTGGCTGTCGGGCCTTCGGCTCTAGCGAATGATATGACCGGTAATAGCAGTGTGGCTATCGGAGCGGGTGCTCTTGAGTATGTGGCCAACGGAACGGTCGGCTCCAACACCGGCATCGGTTGGTTCGCCGCTTCCAGCGTCACTGGCGGTAGCAATAATATCTTCATCGGTCCTTATGCAGCCAATAATTTGGGCCAAGCCACGCTGAACAAAACTTTAGCCATCGGCACGACCGACAATGGCCACTCTTTGATTCTCGGCAGTTTTGGCGCCGGGACGCTCGGCACCAATGGCAGTGATGGGCAGGTTGGCATTAACACCAATTCTCTCTATAACGGCATGGCTCTCACGGTCGGCGGGGCAATATATGCGACTGACTTCATCTACACGCCTTCCGACCGCCGCTTAAAGCACAATATCCAGGATTTGAGCGAGAGCGATTACCAGAAAATTCTCAAACTGCGCCCGGTGTCCTTTACCTATAACAGCAACGGCAAGAACGGCTACGGTTTTATTGCTCAAGAACTCGAAAATTATTTCCCGGACGTGGTTAATACCAATAAGGCTGACGGAATGAAGTCGGTGACCTATGAAAATTTGATTGCCCCGACGATTATGGCGGTGCAAGAACAGCAGAAAAAGATTGACCAGCAGGAAACAATGATTAATATTTTGCTGGATAGAGTTAATAAATTGGAGAAAAAATCAGACTAGGCGCTTACTATGAGGAATAAACTAAAAACAATCTTAAGAAAATACTGGGTGGCTTTTTTAGCGCTGGTTGTCTTTGCCCCCCTTTTAGCCATAGCGAGCACCGGCGGCGGCGTCATTGATATTAGCACTTTGCCCAACAAGGCGATTGCTATTTTTCAAAATTCAATTTATACCGTTCTCGGCTACGGCAGCACGATTGTTGTTACCGACACTTACGATAGCTACGTTCATTTGCTTCCCGCCGGTTCCCAGGCGGGCTGGAATAGTTTTTTAAATAGCACCATTGGCCAATTTCTGGTCGGCACCTGCACCTGCCAAGGCAAGAGCTGCGGCCAAAAGAGCAGTTGTGGGACCACCTGTGTTTCGCAAACCTGCGGTAGCGGTAAAACGTGTGATCGCAACGGTTTTTGTGTCAGCCAGTGCGATCCCAATTGTGGTGGGAAAACCTGCGGTTCCGACGGCTGCGGCGGCGTTTGCGGCAGCGTTTGCGGCAGTGATGATTATTGCAATAACGGTAATTGCCTGCCTTGTTCCTGCAACGGGCCAGGTGGTAATTTTTTGTGCGGCACCGATCAATGCGGCCGCTCCTGCGGGTCTTGCGGCGGCCAGGAAAAATGTTTAGGCGCTTGGGCTTCTTATAATTTGTCCTACAATTGCGTCGCCTGTACGCCCAATTGCCCAGATGGTTATTGCGGTTCCGACGGCTGCGGCGGCTATTGCAGCTGTTCGGCCGGGCAAGCTTGTTCCAGCTCCGATGATTACACTAGCGGTACTTGTGGGGCTTGCACCCCCAATTGTGACGGCAAAATCTGTGGCGACGACGGCTGCGGCGGGTCTTGCGGCGGTTGCAATGGGGGTGATATGTGCGGTTCGTTGAGCGGTTCTGGCGGTTTTTGGAATACTTTTTCGGATCTTTACGCCGTCTTCGCTAATCATGGAACGGTTGGTTTGTCCGCCGATGGTCCATCGGAAGATTATTGTACGGGGTGTTCATTTTATGACTTCAAAGGTTTCTTTGATCACTGGGCCAATGGTTATAGTAGTTATTACGAAACTTATGGTTTAACGTTCGGCTGTTCTTCTTGCGCTACTGATGAGCCAGCTGATTTCACCAGGACGACATATTCCGGCTGTTCGGATTGTCGGCCAATCAATGTTAACGACACCATCAAGGTCGGCTGCACCTTATGCGCCGATATTCCCACTCATGATGCTTCCGAGGACTATGGTTTCTGCACTAGTTGCCAACCAACGGCCTGTGATGGTAGTTATTGTGGTCCAGATGGTTGTGGCGGTACCTGCGAATGCGGCGAAGGGCAGGTTTGTAGCAGTAATTCGGTGGCGCTCAGCATGTTGGACATAGTCAATGGTACTGGCTTTTGGACCGGCGGTGTTAGTTTTAGCTCTCCTAGTTTGAAAACTGGCCAGTGCGTTTCCTGTACGCCTAATTGTAGCGGTAAGCCAAATTGTGCCGATGATGGCTGTGGCGGCGTCTGCGGCAATTCCTGTGATCCTGGGCAGTTCTGCGATCAAAATCTCGGCTGTCTCGCTTGCTCTTGCAACGGCAGCACCTGCGGCACGGATGGCTGCGGCAATTCCTGCGGCAATTGCGATCCGAATATGGAAATCTGCACCGCTCCCGCTTGGGATGGCTTTTCCTCTAGTTATTTGCAGTATAATTGCCAGCCCTGTCCCGATGAACATTTGGGCTGCGGCTTCTCGACTTGCGGCCGCTACTATGGTGCTTGCGCTTCTGGCCAAACTTGCGTGAATAACCAGTGCCGTTAGTTTCCAGCTATTAATATTTTAAAAATCCGTCAAAATGGCGGATTTTTTGGTTTTTTGGCTAATATCTTGACAGATTAAGAAGTTTTATGTTAGAATTTGAGCGTTAGAAATTCATTTACAATTTAATATTTAATAATTATGAGAAAGTTAGTAATTTTATTTTTCTTCATTTTCATTTTAGCTTTTAGTTATGCTCAGAACGGGCAGAAGATTATTTTCAGCGGTTATCCGGGCCATGTATTCAACAATTCAATGGCCTGCTATTTCACCGCAGTTGCCGATTTTAATGGTGACAAAAAAGCCGATTTAATTGTCGGTTCAGGCTATTCTCCTAACGGTGGTTCGCAGTTTGATCAGGTGGCCATTTTTTTTATGGGACCAAGCTCTTTGAGCCTTACTCCTAAAACCACTCTGAATTTCCCGTTTGGTTGCGACTTGATTGGGATGGAGGCCCTGCAGACTGGGGACACAGTTTCCAGCATCCAAGTACTTTACGGGGACACCTTGGCGACCTTCAGAAACGATTCGGTCGGTTTAAAATTTTCTTTTTTTCCAAGATTTATTGGCCATCAGCCGACAATTTTAAGAAAAGGAAAAATTTTCAATCAGTACGCCGGCGATGAGTCCTTGATTGTTGATTCAGCGAGGACTAGCGTGGAAATTCTTCACTTCAACGGTTCTGGCTATGACAGCTTGCAGACAATATATGTCGGCAAGCCCATCTATTGCTTGGAATTTGGTGATTTTAATGCGGACGGCCTGAACGACTTAGTCGTTATTTGTGCAGAATCAGACACCGCGCACACCAAGGCCAGAGTTTATTGCCAGAGCGCCTCGGGGATGTATTTTTGGAAAGAAGCAACTTTGGGAAAAAGAAAACCTTATTCGGCTCGCGTGGCTGACTTATTCCTGGATGGTTATCCGGACATTGTTATTAGCTCAGCTTACGACTCCATTCCCGGGATTAGCATTGCTAATTTCGTTGACACTAATTTCGTGCCGATTTTTTCTTCGTTCAATAACAATGCCTATGAAGATTTTACGATCGCCGACTTCAATCGCGATGGCTACCCAGATATGGTTGCCCTTTCGCAAACCAACGCCACTATTTCAGTTTTTCACAATAATCAGAATGGGCAGATTGTTTACGACACCATCTTTTTCAGCTATTCCGGCATGGAGCCGTCCAAGTATCATGCCACCTCGGCGCTTGATTATAGCGGCGATGGCCGTCTGGATTTTGTTTTTGCTAATGTGGTGACAGCCTTGATTATGAATCAAAACCTTACTAATTTTCTACCGGACTTCAAGGTAAAAGCTGCCATATCAGTGCCGATTTCCAGTAGTCTTTCCACCGTTTCTGTTGCTGCCAAGATTTTTAATGTCGGCGACACAATCGGTCCGAAACCGAACGTTCTTTGTCGATTAAGCATTAAAGACTCAACGGGGCAGGTGATTTACAGTACCGCCAAGCAAAGTTTCTTATCTGGAGCAATGGCTCCGGGCGATTCATTGGCGGTCAACGTCAGCTTTGATAGTTTGTATATCCCGCTTGGTGCCAAAATCTTAGTAAAGGTCCAACTGGACTCCCTTAATTTGATTAGTGAACTGCGAAAAAGCAATAATATTTTTTTCGATTCCACAATCACCACCACCCCCGACTTTGTTGCCAGTGCTACCATGGCCAGCCCTATCGCTGGCTACTTCGTGTCACTGCCCGTTGTCGCCAAGATATTTAATATCGGCAGCGCGTCTGGGTTAAAGCCAAATGTCAGCGCCAATATTACGGTTCATGATTCTTTGGGAAATTTTAGTTTTGCCAGATACAAAACAATCATTCTCTCCGGGAACCTGAACGCTGGCGATTCCTTGACGGTGCCAATTGTGATGGATAGTTTGAATATTCCGGCTAAAGGGAAGGTGTTTCTGACTCTCCTGCTGGATTCTTTGAACTCGATTATTGAGTCAAGAAAGGATAATAATTCTTTTTCGGATTCTATTATCTCTATTGCCCCCGACTTCACGGTGAAGTCGACGATGATTGCGCCAGTGGCTTCGCATCTCGGCTCACTTTCTGTTTCGGCCAAAATTTTCAATATTGGCACGGCAGCGGGAATAAAGCCGACGATAAACGCTCAGGTGACGGTCGAAGATTCCCTGGGAAATGTTGCGGCTATGCGATATAAGATGTTAACTCTCTCTGGAACCATGAATGCCGGTGATTCTTTAGCGGTCCCAATCACAATGGACAGTCTAGGCATTCCAGCCAAGGGCAAGTTATTCCTTAATTTATATCTGGATTCTGCCAACGCGATTGTGGAACTGAGAAAGGACAATAATTTTTTCAGCGACTCGATTTTTGTCACGACCATCGACCTTTGTTTTGGCCAAGTCACTATTCCGCCAATTTATTTGGGGGACATGACTAATCAAAATATTAAGGCCTGGGTGAAAAATATCGGTACAGGAGCAGCTCCTGGCGGGGTTAGACTGGACGGTACTTATGCGGTTAATCAGGAGGGAACAGTAATAAGTAATATTTTTTATTATTTATTGCCGAATTTGGCTCCTGGAGATTCCAGTTTGTTAAGTATTCCACTAAGTCTCAGTGTTTATTCTGGGTATCCTTCCGGAGCGATTGCGATGGTATTGGATTCAGCAAATAAAATAGTGGAAGTCACCAAAAGCAATAATTCCTTCTCAATCTCTGGCTTGGCTATTCCGGGGCCCGATTTAATGGTTTCTCAAATCACTCTATCGCCTTTAACTAGCGGACAAAACAGCAATTATTCCATCAAAATAGGTAATATTGGCAATCGATTTTCGAAAAACAATAATCTGAAAATTGATTTCAAGATTCAGAAGATTGCTCCTAATGGCGATAGCACGCTCTTGAAGGAGCATATTATCGGACCATTTAACGATAGTTTGGGCGTCGGCGATTACATTGTTTATTCCGACACCTCTGGCGTTCTAAATCTCGTTGGAGTTAACACGCTGAAAATCAGCGCCCTAATCTCCATGGGTATGGATCAGAGTTCAGACAATAATTACCTAGAGCAGTTGCTTGCCGGACTAGGAATAATTGATTTGACGCCGTTGACTGTTGCCATCTACCCCAATCCAGCCAGCAATTTATTGTTTCTGGATTTACCACCCGAAAAGTGTCAAATTGAAATCTACACGGTGAGCGGGGAATTAGTTTTATCCCAGCAAGCCTTTGGTCATCAGCAAATAGACATTGGTCACTTAACCGCTGGTTTGTACTTTGCAAAGATATTTACTTCTTCTCAGGTTTCCACGGTGAAATTTGTTAAGAAGTAAACTTCGGTTTCCATTTTAGTTTTATTTTTTTACC
>CAIMEI010000014.1 GCA_903839955.1 Candidatus Falkowiibacteriota bacterium
ATTGAGAAATTTCAATGTCGCCCGGTCCGGCCTGTTTTTTCTTGATAATTCGTACCATTTTTCCTCCTTTTTTTTGTAATTGTTAGTTATTTTTTAAAAAGCAAAAAAACCTTTTGGGTTTTCTTGTGGGCGCACGAAGATTTACCCGTGCCGGGCATAAACTCCTGCCTGCCGGTAGGCAGGTCGCATCCCCTGCCTGACGGCAGGAAAACACAAAAATACCTAACGGTATTTTTTTGTTTTCGTGGGCGCACGAAGATTTGAACTCCGGACCCCTTCGGTGTAAACGAAGTGCTCTAACCAGCTGAGCTATGCGCCCTAAAAAAAGCTTGTCAGCTTTTCTAGGAATTAATAAATTGTGTAAGAGTTGCAGTGGTGGGCGAAAGAGGACTCGAACCTCCACAGCCTTGCGGCCACAAGCCCCTCAAGCTTGCGTGTCTACCAGTTTCACCATTCGCCCAAAAACAAAGGAAAAGCTTACTTAGAAGCTTTTACCACTGTTTCCTTGAGGCGTTTCTTGTAGCGGCCCTTTAGGTAATTCAATTTGGCGCGGCGAACTTCCGCGACTTTTTTGATTTCTACTTTGGTGATAGTCGGCAAGGCCAGCGGGAAAATTTTCTCAACGCCGATGCCGTCAGAAGTTTTGCGCACGGTGATGGTCGCTCCTTTCTCGCCGCCATGGCGACGGGCGATGATCATGCCTTCAAAATACTGAATTCTTTCTTTTTCTTCCCCCTTGGAATTCAATTCTTTGATCTTTTGGTGAATGCGAACTGTCATTCCGGGTTTCAATTCTGAATCCTGGGTGATCACCTTCGCCTTCTTGGAGATTTGTTCAGCCATATTTTTGCTAATTAGTGTTTAAACAATTAAAAATCCGATTCAATCGGAAACATGTTAATCTTGTCTAATACTATAACGAATAATATCTAATGTCAAGATTTTAAGCTTTCAGCTGCTTATCAATAATTTCCCACACTTTTTCTAGGGTTTCTTCAATCGTCAAATGGGTGGTATTAATCAGAAAATCGTAGTTTTTTTGGTCATAAACCTCAATATTGAAGTACTTCCGGTAACGAAGTTCGTCACTTGCCTTTCTTTCAGCTAATATTAGCTTTAAATCGTCCAAAGTAAAGTGCTTTTGCACCTCCTCCGGCCGGCTTTCCAGGTCATTCAAAATACGGCGCGCCCCCTCTTCCGGGCTAACGTCCAAAAACAGCTTGAGGGAATGAGGAATAAAATGCCAAGAAGTTCGCCCCTCAATCACGAAATTATCACTGGTTTCGCCCAGCAAGCGTTGAAATTCATCCACTTCCAGGTCGGTTTGCGGGTCAGCTTCACCAAGTTTATTGTACTCCGCCAGACTTAAGCCGCGCTTTCTCGCCGTTTCACGCCGCAAGCCGCCCATAAAATAATGCGGCCAGCCCAGCCTTTCCGCTAATTGTCTAGCAAGCGTGCTTTTTCCCGATCCTTGCGCACCGCCGATTGAAATTATCATATATTATATTATAATGGTAAGATAAACGGACGGCAAACTTTTTGCCTTTATTTTTTTGACTATGTATTTAGAAAAACTAGAAATTCAGGGCTTCAAATCTTTCGCCACCAAAAACTCCTTGCTTTTTCCGGGCATGATTAGCGCGGAAAGAAGGGGTATCACCTCCATCGTCGGCCCGAACGGCTCCGGAAAATCCAACGTTGCCGACGCTGTCCGCTGGGTTTTGGGTGAACAGAGCCTCAAAACTCTGCGCGGCAAAAAAAGCGAAGATGTGATTTTCTCCGGCTCCGACCAAAAAAATAAATTAGGCATGGCCGAAGTTTCCCTAATCTTGAATAATGAAGACAAGCGCTTTCTCAAAGAAGCCGTCGTCGAAAATGGCGAAGAAGAAGTGCGCGATGAAAAAGGCCGTTCTTTCTTGGAATATTCTCAAATCACCATCACCCGCCGCCTTTTTAGAAGCGGCGAAAGCGAATACCTCATTAACGGCCACCGCGTTCGCTTAGCTGACATCCAAATGCTTTTAGCCAAAGCCAATTTCGGCCAGCGCACCTATAGCGTCATCGGCCAAGGCATGGTGGAGGGATTTTTAAACACCAATGCCGCCGAGCGCAAAGACTTTTTTGATGAAGCGACCGGCGTCAAGCAATTTCAAATCAAACGCGAGTCGGCGCTCAGCAAACTGCAAAGCAGTTATGAAAATCTCCAGCAAGTGGACATGCTCCTTACCGAAATCCGCCCGCGCTTGAAAATTCTCACCCGCCAAGTAGAAAAGCTGAAAAAACGCAGTGAGCTAGAAAGCGAATTAAAAGCCTACCAAGCTGATTACTATAGTTTCATCTGGCAAGAAATTGACCAGCGCCTTAATGAATTCAACCGCCGCTTTTTGGAACTAGAAAAAACGCAGATTGAAAAAAATCAGCGCCTGGAAAAACTAAATCAAGAGCTGAATAAAATAAAAACTGATGATCGTTCGGCCGATTTGCGCACGGTGGAACTGGAACTAGAAAACCAGCGCAACGAAAGAAATAATCTGGTCGGCCAATTAGCCCGCCTGCAAGCCGAATTAGAAGTCAATCTAGAAGCGCAGGGACAATTTGATGTCAGCTGGCTCAACAAAAAACAAAGTGAACTATTGGAACAGAAAAATCAGCTCGCTCTAGAAATTGATAGCTTGGAAATTGATCTAGAAAATCCCCAAGAAAAACAACTGCAAATTAAGCTCTCCGAAATCGACCAAGACATTCGCAAAGCCGGCGAACTAAAGAGAAATAATTACGCCAAAAAAGAAGAAAGAGAAAGGCTGCTCAAGCAGGCGAACCGCTTGGATGCCGTGATTGAGGCCAATTTGGAAGCGCAGGGACAATTTGACGTCAGCTGGCTCAACAACAAGCAAGAGGAACTAACCCAGCAGAAGAAAAAAATTGAACTGGAAATAGCCGAGTTAAAATCCGGCCTCGCCGAACTTCACCAGGAAGAATTAAAACAGCAAGTCAGCACCATCGAGCGGCGCACCGGAGAATTGAATAATTCCATCCGCGAAGCCAACCGCTGGCTAGAACAAAACAAAAATCGCAACAACAAAGAAGAAATCAGCCGCCTGGTTAATGATTTTCTTTCCGGCTTAGAAAAACTGGAAAAAGA
>CAIMEI010000015.1 GCA_903839955.1 Candidatus Falkowiibacteriota bacterium
CCTAATAAAACCAAAAAACTGCCCGAAGTGGAGCAGTTTTTGAGTATTTTTTATTGAATATTTATTTTCCCTTTTTTTTGGCCTCCTTCTTGCCCTGATACATTTCCATGATGTGCTTGACCATTTCCGAGGCCACCAGGAACCAAGAAGCACTGCGATGCACTTTGTCTTGAATGAAAGAAACTACTTCTTCGCCCTTGATCACTATTTTTTCAGCCGTAGCGGCGATGCGGTTGATTTTGCGGGCGCCGGAAATGAATTGATAGAGCGCCGCGCACAAGAAAACCGTGAAAATCAACGCACACAGAGCGAGCGCCAAATAAAGAACGTCTAAAGAAGTGTTGAACATAGATTTAAGCGGCGGCCGCCCACTTTAAAAGGCTGGACGCTTAATTACGAATTTGCGCACCGAACTTCTCTGCCAATAAAGCAATGAGTCCCGACTGCAAAGAATCAATTTCTTCGGCGGTCAGCGTGCGATCTTTGGCTTGATAAAAAATAGAGAAAGCCAAACTCTTTTTTCCCTCTGGCAAATTGCTTCCCTGGTAGACATCAAACAAGTCCACGGAAACAACAAGCGGGTCAAAAGCGGCGATTGCCTCTCTCAAATCATTATACAATATTTCCACCTCAACCACAAAAGCCAAATCGCGTTTTACCACCGGGTATTTCGGCACGTCTTGGTATTGGTGGTTACTGGCCGCTAAAAATATTTCCAGGAGCGCATTAAAATTCAATTCGGCGACGGCACTTTCTTTTTTGAGACCAAAAGCTTTCGCACTTTCAGTGTCAACCACGGCCACCAAGCCGATTTCTTCGTCTCCCACCATCACCTTGGCCGCCTGATTTTTGTCGGCCCAGCCCGGGAAAGTTTCTCCGGGGCGGAAATAAATTTCCCCCTGGCCAAAAGAGAAGCGCGCAAAAACATTTTCCACTATCCCCTTGAGGCGCAAGAAAATATTTTCGCCGCCGGCAATTACCAGAGAAACATTTTTCTCTTGATAGGGCAGATATTCACCGCCCTGATTATCGCGCTCAGCGTTGCCGGCGATATCAATAAAGACGCGGCCGATTTCAAACAAGCCGAATTCATCGTACTTAAATTGATTGGTGCGCACGTTGGCTAGTAAATTCGGGGCTAGGCTCTGGCGCAGCATTGTGTGGTCGCTGGAGATGGGATTAACTAATTTTAAATAGCCGGACGGATCGATGTTCAGTTTCTGCAATTGGCTTTCACCGACGAAAGAATAGTTGTAGCTCTCGTGCAAGCCATTTTCCAAAGCCAAAACATCTTTCAGCTGGTTTTCAAAAATCCTTTCCGGTAAAATTTTCGGCGCCACCATCGCCACTTCCGGCAAGGAGGCGCGGACATTGTCGTAACCGTGCAGGCGAACGATTTCTTCCAGTAAGTCTTCCTTGGTGCGCACGTCTTTGGCCGCTCGCCAAGTGGGAATCGTTACCGTCATTTTGTCTTCCTTGTTTTCGACGGTAAAGCCGAGGGCGCTTAGGATTGAAATATATTTTTCCGTTCCCAAAGATTCGCCGATTCTTTCGTCCAGCCAAGCGCTGGATATTTCCACCGGCGTCGTTTTCCACCGTCAATTCTCCCAGCTCTGCGAGGCCGACCGCCTCGGCTTCGGGGCAGGTTTCCTTGATGATTTGCAAGGCGCGGCGCAGGGCCAGCGGACAGAAATTGGGGTCTAAAGATTTTTCAAAACGGACGGAAGAATCGGTGCGCACACCGATTTTCTGAGCGGCCTTGCGAATAGAGACCGCTTCAAAATTAGCCGCTTCCAAAATGAGTGCCGTTGTCCCTTCGTGAATACCGGTTTTTCCGCCGCCAATCACGCCCGCAACAGCCACCGGCTCATTGCCATTGGCGATGACCAAGATGTCTGTGTCCAGGGGGTGCTCTTTGTCGTCCAGGGTTTCAATGGATTCATCTTTCTTGGCGCGGCGGATTACCAAGCGATCAATTTTTTCCGCCGAAAAGGCGTGAAGCGGCTGGCCGAGTTCCAGCATGACATAGTTGGTGGCATCGACAAGATTATTAATCGGCCGCAAGCCAACCGCCAAAAGACGGCGCTTGAGCCATTCCGGCGATTCCTTAACGCTCACGTTATTTATTTTCAAAGCGGAATAGTAGGGGCATAAATCTTTCGCTTCCACTTTGACCTTGATTTTTTCCGGTAATTCCTGAGTGAATTCTGGAGCGCAAAATTTTTCATAAGGAGCGAGAGCGAGATTATAGAAAGCAGAAACCTCGCGTGCCAGACCGTAATGGCCCCACAAATCACTGCGGTTGGATAAAGATTTATTATCAATTTCCAAAATCGTATCATCTACTCCGAGATAAGCGGCAAAGTCTTGTCCAACTTTTGCTTTCTTGCCAAGAACCATGATTCCTTCGTGATTTTCTCCCAAACCCAGCTCGTCTTCAGCGCAAATCATACCGTGGGATTTTTCCCCGCGGATTTCAGATTCTTTAATTTCCAAACCGCCCGGCAAAACTGCCCCGATAGTGGCCACTGGCACTAATTGCCCCTCAGCCAAATTCGGCGCGCCGCAGACAATCGCCAGAATTTCTTTTTTGATGTCTACCTTGGCCAAGCGCAAGCGATCGGCATTAGGGTGTTTTTCTACGGATAAAACCTTGCCCACCACAACGCCGTCAAAGGCTGCGCTTTGGTGCTCGCTGCCCTCAACTTCCACGGTATGCATTGTCAGCTTGTTCGCCAATTCGTCGGGGGAGATATTTTTCGGCAGCTTCACAAAATCATTCAGCCACTGTAAAGATAATTTCATATAATCAAAATTAAAATTGTTCTAAGAAACGGATGTCGCCGCCGTTAAACAAGCGGATATCATTAATGCCATACTTGAGCATCGCCAAGCGATTCAAACCGAAGCCGAAGGCGAAGCCGCAATATTCTTCCGGGTCCAAGCCAGCCGCCCGCAAAACTTCCGGGTGAACCAAGCCGCAGCCGACAATTTCCAACCAGCCGGAATACTTGCACACTCGGCAGCCTTTTCCACCGCACAAAAAGCAGGAATACTCACCGTTAGAACCCGGCTCCACGAAAGGATAAAATTTCGGACGCATGCGTAATTTGGTGTCTTCGCCGAATAACCGTTGGCCGACTAATTCCAAAACGCCCTTCATGTGGGAAAAATTTATTTTCTTATCAATCATGATGCCCTCGAGCTGATAGAAAGTGTGCTCGTGGCGGGCATCGGTGGCTTCACTGCGGAAACAGCGGCCGGGAATGATCGCGCGCAGCGGCGCCCCATATTTCTTGAGTGCGCGGACCTGCATCGGCGAGGTCTGAGTGCGCATCAGCAAATCATATTCGCCTTTGGCGTTTTTCTTGTCGACATAAAAAGTATCCTGCATGTCCCGAGCCGGATGATGCGGGGCGACGTTAAGCGCTTCAAAATTATAATAATCGCTTTCCATTTCTGGGCCGTCGAGAACCATAAAGCCCAGCGAAGAAAAAAGCTCCTCCAATTCATTTTCCACTAGTGTTAACGGGTGCAAAGAGCCGCGCTGTTTTTTGACTCCGGGCAAGGTGACGTCAACGGCTTCGTTTTTTGCAGCTGAGCTTTTGATCTTTTGCGCCGCGGCCGAAAATTTCTCTTCCAGCTCTTTCTTGATCTGATTAGCTAATTCACCGTATTCCCGGCGCAAGTCATCGCTGACTTCTTTCAGGCCTTTCAAAAGGGCCGCCAGCTCGCCTTTACGCCCCAAAAAGCGCGTTTCCAACTCTTGAAATTTTTCCGCCGCTTCTCCGGGCACCTGTTCGGCGCGTTCCAAAAGAGCGTCCAGTTGCTCTTGCGCTTCCTTTTTAAGTTGTTCTAATTTTATTTTCATATATTTAGGCGGGGTTATGGTTATTCTTGCTGCGGCTGGCGACAAAAAATTCTAAGGCCACGAATAGGACGGCTAAAATGCCGAAGTTCATCCAGGTCAGCAAACTCTTGGCGGCCAAAAGGAGGAGAATAATAACAAAGAAAGAAAAGACGAAGGATTGGCGAAAGGCCAATTTGACGGCTCGAAAAGCAACTTCCCCCTTGAAAATAACAAACCGGAAAACAAAACCGACCAAAGAAAAAGTGCCGGCCAGCGCCAGAAATAAAGATAAGTAGAAAAGAACAAAACCCAGCCAATTCGTCTTCGTCGGGTCGACGATGCCGGCCACAAAAGCCCAGGCTCCCCAGCAGATTCCAGTCACCACCGCCATAAAAATTAAATAATTTTTGAGAGTCATAAGGCTTGTTGTGAATTAATTATTTTTTCTAACTCTATTTTCATTTCGCTTAGC
>CAIMEI010000016.1 GCA_903839955.1 Candidatus Falkowiibacteriota bacterium
AACAGTTTTTAGCTTGTATCGTTGGATCCGCACGACCGGCGTCGGGGAAGTGACTCTGATGCCTAATGGTTTTTATCGCGTCTTTTTCCAGTCGCAGGTCTATTTGGTTTTCGCCTGGCCCTTCGCCCTTTTCGCTTATTTCAAAACAGGCAATAAAAAACTAAAATATTGGTTGGCCGGCGCTTTAATTGTTTCCGGCGCGGTGATTTTTTTGAGTTTCTCCCGTTCTTTCTGGGTAGGCGTGGCGGCTGGCGCTGTCGTGGCGGCAATAATTTCCTTCCGGCATTTGAAAATTAAAGAGTGGCTAAAAAATTGGGCGAAGGTGTTTGTCTGTTCTGTTTTGGCGATAGCTCTGGTTCTAGTCATTGCCAAGTTTCCTTACCCGCATCCCACTAAGGATTTCAGCGCTTCTTCTTTGGCGGCGCGCGCGGAGCTGGACACCAGTGAGGCGGCCACTGCTTCCCGCTGGTCGCTTTTGCCCGCACTCTGGAAAAAGATAGAAGTTCACCCGCTGATTGGCTCTGGTTACGGCACCACCGTGACCTACCAAGCGAGCGACCCGCGCGTTCTGGAAGTCAACCAAAGCGGCACCTACACGACCTACGCTTTCGAATGGGGCTGGCTGGGCTTGTGGCTGAAATTCGGCCTTCTGGGGGTGTTGGCTTATATTTATCTCCTAGTTACCGTCATTCGTGCCAATTTCCGCCTCCAGAGCACGATAGGCAACGCTTTCGCCGTTGCGCTCATCGCCCTGATGGCCCTGCATACCTTCACACCATATCTAGATCACCCCCTAGGAATCATGTTTATTGTCTTGGCCTCGCTGTGGCCGATACTGGGTGAACAAAATGCCAAAGCCTGACTATTGTCTTTTTTCCATTTTTCCATTATATTAAAAGCTATATTTAGCTAATTATTTAAATTTATGAATGAGCAAATCATTTCGCAGGAAGGTTACGATAAGCTACAAAACGAGCTTAATTTTTTAACCACCGTCCGCCGCAAGGAAATCGCCGAGCGCATTGAAAGAGCCAAGGAATTAGGCGATTTAAGTGAAAATGCCGAATATAGCGAAGCCAAAGATGCCCAGGCTCTCAATGAGGGCCGGGTTTTAGAATTGATCAATACCCTGAAAAATGTCACTGTTGTCCAGCACGATGCCTCCAGCACGGAAGTGGTCATGGGCTCAAGGGTGACGGTTAAAGTCAATAACATCGAGAAACAATATTTAATTGTCAGTTTCAATGAAGCCGATCCCTTGAACGGCAAAATCTCCAATGAGTCTCCTTTGGGGGTGGCCTTTTTGCATCATCAGAAAGGCGATGAAATGACCGTGGAAACGCCGAAGGGAGCATTTAAGTATAAAATCACCAAAGTGGAATAATTTTTTGATTATATGGAAAATCAAAATCCCGAAAGCGTGAGCGGTGAATACGCTGATCGCTTAAAAAAACTGGAAGCCCTGAAAGGCGCCGGCGTGAATCCTTATCCGGCTCAAGCACGGCGCGACCTGATGGTTGCCGACTTGTTGGCGGATTTTGCCAAACTTTCGGAAGATGCCAAGGAAATTCATCTTTGCGGCCGCCTGCGCGGTTTGCGTTCGCACGGCAATTTGACTTTTGCCAATTTGGAGGACGAAAGCGGCGCTTTGCAGATTGCTCTTTCCAAGAAAGAGTTGGGCGATGAGCAATACAAATTATTCGTCAAAATGATTGACGTCGCCGACTTTGTGGAAGTTATCGGCACCTGCTTTGTGACTCACAAGGGTGAAAATAGCTTGATGGTTAAAAGCTGGAAACTGCTTTCCAAGGCCCTGCGCCCGATTCCTGATTCCTGGTATGGCTTCAAAGACGAGGAGGATCGCTTGCGCAAGCGCTATTTGGATATTTTGATGAATCCGGAAACGCGCGAAATGTTCAAACAGAAAGCCGCTTTTTGGGATGTTGCCCGCGACTTCATGAAACGCCACGGCTTTTTTGAGGTGGAAACCCCGACGATTGAAACCACCAC
>CAIMEI010000017.1 GCA_903839955.1 Candidatus Falkowiibacteriota bacterium
AGCACAGCTTGATTCTTTTTTCAAAAGATGCTAAAGTAAGCCCAGTAAAAACTAATTATTTTATCGTATGGCCAAGAAATGTGATTTATGCGGACGCGGTTCAACGAAAGGCGCCACCCGTTCCCACTCCAAGGTAAAAACCCTCAAAAGACAGAACATCAACCTTCAGACCAAAAACATCGGCGACATGAAGTTAAAAGTCTGCACTAGCTGTTTGAGAACTGCCAAAAAGGACGACAAATAAGCCTTCAAAATATTCAAAAATACGAAAAGACCGTGAATGTGCGGTCTTTTTGTTTTGCCCCTCCCCGCCCCCTCGCTTGACTAAAAATCATAAATATTTTAAGATAGCGCTACAAATAATTTTGAATATTCATTAATAATTTAATAGCATGGAAGCATATTTAGACGAAGTTGGGCATCATATTTTGCTCACCAAAGAAGAATTGTCGCGGCTGTTTGATGGAAACGGCACTCTGACTTGCAAAATGTTCACGATTCTAGAAGGAGTCGTTATGTGGAAAACCACCAAGTTTGAGCTTTCAGTAAAAACCGGCCTGGAAGAAATTTTTACTAGCCGTCGTCCTGAAAGTTGCCAAGTCGGAAAAAACGACGATCGAATCGTTAGCCGCCGAGCATACCCCGCAATTATAGAAAAAGCTAGACATCCAGAAGACTATGACAATCCTGATGTTTTTTTAACTATTCTAAAGAACAATGTCAGTTTATGTTTTCTAGAAAGATTGCTGGGCGGTGGTCACACCCCGCTTTTCTATATTACCAAGGATGATATTTATTTTACCATTAAGCCCAATATTTTTACCAAAAAAAATCAGTTAGCCAATAAGATTTGCCGAGAATTTGCCGCCGTGCGTGATCAATGGATGGATGATTTCGAAGAATCCATCACCGACCGCGCGCCGCTGGCCAGCACACTGGCAAAAGTTAAGCCCCAACCCGAGGAGGGACAATGGTTTTTGGCGGCCATCTGGCAACCGGATGTTGTTGTTAAGCATTTGGTAAAAATAAACCCCGACATCAAAACAGCCGTGTCCTACAATGAAATTGAAGTGACGTTGGAAAAATTGTATGGGCCAGTTACTTTGACCGCCTGGGAGGCAAAAATCATTTTGGAGGAAGACATCCGAAAGAAAAAATTACACATTAGCGATGACGATCCCGACGGGTTCTACGAATTAGTCTTGGAATTATTGGAAAATTTCTATCAAAATAATTTTTCAGAAAATCCTGGCCAGGAAAATCCGAATGAAGCTTTGGCTCACACGCTAGCTGATTTGTGGCCAGATGCTGGAGCCGAAACATACTTTAGCGTTAGACACATTTTTAAGCCGGAAAAGCGAATTCTTGTAATCATCGATGATGATTGTAAAGCACGAGCTTCGGGCGGCTTATTGTTCCCCCAGGAATCATTATTTGAGCCAATTATGCTAACTGCAGACCGAGCAGCCATAATGGCCAGACAAGAATTACTGGAAACCAAGAGCGAAATCGCCCAGCTAAATATCGTTGGTGATAAAAAGAAAGACTCAGTAAAACTCAGACTGGAAATGCTGGAAGTTATTGCTAAAAATCAAAAAGAATTTTTGGCAAAATATTTTCCTAAAAAATAAATAAACCCAAAACAAAAGGAAACCCTAAACCAGTTTCCTTTTTTTATTTTCCCCAAAAATTTATCAAGGCAAAAATTCCGACAATAAAAAAATAATAAACAAAA
>CAIMEI010000018.1 GCA_903839955.1 Candidatus Falkowiibacteriota bacterium
GTTTTCAGCGGACGTGGATTACCCGAGCGCCGCTTTGTCTGGTGCGGAGAATAACTTATCCTTGAAGCTAAATAATTTTGACACCCCGCTGCTTGGTCAATTTAAAATTGAAGTAGTTGTTCCGGATGGAGTGAGTATTATCGACCCGTCAGCCGATCAAATAGCCAGTTCTTCCGGCTGGTCGCTTACGAAAGCGGATAACTCTTGGCAATTGACGGGGCTTAACGCCTCTTCCACCGCCCTGGAAATACCTTTTCATTTCAAGGTTAATAATTTCAACCAAAATCGCTTGGAAATTATCGTCCGCCTTTCTTATCAGGGAACGGATGGTAAGCAATTGGTTTTCTTTGAGAAAAGAGCCGACATGGATGTCATCAAGAACGACTTGAATTTAGCCCTAACCATTAACGGTAATCAAGGCGATCAGGCCGTTAATTTTGGCGATACCTTGAACTATGTGGTTTCTTATACCAATCAGGGTGCGGTTTCCCTGAACAACATCACCGTCAGCGCGGTGGCTGATAGTCCTTTTATTGATTGGTCTACTTTGGCGGCGGCCTCAAACGGCAATCTCAAAGATGGCGTGGTCACTTGGACCAAGAACGAGGTACCAGCCTTGGCAGAAATCAAGTCTGGCCAAGCCGGGAGCCTGGGTTTTTCGGTTCGTTTGAAAAAATTCTCCAGCACCGATTTGGGCAATAGTTTTCAGGTGAAAAGTTATGCGCAATTCAATATCGATGATAACGCTGTTTCCGGAACAACCAATCGCAGCAATGTGATTAATAACAATTTGAATAGCGACTTGAGTTTTTCGGAGAAGATTTTGTATTTTGATGAAAATAATTCGCCGGTGGGCGACGGCCCCTTGCCGCCCAAGGTCGGAGAAAAAACTTCCGTTCGCGTTTATTGGACTCTGAACAACACCTTGCACGATTTGGACAAAGTGAAAGTGGTTTTTCCTTTGTCGCCCGATACCAGTTTCGACGGCAGCGTCAACGTTCAGGCTGGTACTATTTATTATGACCAAGCCGCCAATCAGGTGGTTTGGGATTTGGGACGGATTCCAGTTTCCGTGCCTGTCGTGAAGGGTAGTTTCACTTTGAGCCTCACGCCGGCGCCGGGGGATCAAAACAAGATTTTGGTGATTTCTGCCGGTTCCAAAGCCACGGCACTAGATTTGGAAAATAGCGCCCCCATTTCCTTAACGAGCGCCCCCAAGACCACTAAATTAGAAGATGATGATATCGCCGCCCTGAGCAACTCCGGCCGCGTCCAGTAAACTATGGCTTTTAACTTTCAAAAATCTCCCGATTCCAATCTTCGCCGCGGGCAAATCAAAACTCGGCACGGAGCTTTGCGCACGCCATTTTTTATGCCGGACGCCACGCGCGGTTTCGTTAAGTTATCCACCGGCGCGGACGTTCTCAGTACGGGCACCAAGGCGATGGTGGTGAATACTTTTCATCTTTATCTCCAGCCGGGCCTGGATCTAATCAAAAAGGCCGGCGGTATCCACAATTTCATGGCCTGCGACCAGCCGTTATTGTCCGATAGCGGCGGCTTTCAGGTTTTTTCGTTGATCCACCGCAGCCATAAAATGGGCAAGATTGATGATGAAAAAGTCACCTTCAAATCGCCATTAGACGGCTCCTCTCATGAGCTTAGCCCCGAGAAATCTATTCAAATCCAGTTTATTTTGGGGACGGATATGATCGTCTGCCTCGATGATTGTCCGCCTAATGATTTTTCCCGCGCTCAATTGGAAGAATCGGTGGCGCGGACCTTGGCCTGGGCGAAGCGCTGCAAGGCGGAGTATCTGCGCCAAGCCAAAAAAAGAAAGATGACCGAAGCCAATCGCCCCTTGCTTTTTTCGGTGGTGCAGGGCGGTTTGGAAACGGATTTGCGCCGTCATTGCGCTAGCGAGCTGGCGAAAATTGGTTTTGACGGTTATGGTTTTGGGGCTCGTCCGGTGGATACGCAGGGCAATTTTTTGGCCGACATCCTTTATGAAACTGCCCAGGCGATTCCCGAAAAATCTTTGCGTTTCGCGCTTGGCGTCGGGACGCCGGAAGATATTTATCGCTGCGCCTTGATGGGCTGGGATATGTTTGATTGCGTGATCCCGACGCGCGAAGGGCGCCACGGACGCTTATTCTATTTCAAAAAAAATTTCTCTCAGTTCGGACGGCCTAAAAATAGCCATGGTCCAGTCAGTAAAGCTCCCGATTTCTACCGGACGCTTAACATCAGCAATGCTTCCTGGGCCAAAGATTTTTCGCCGATTAATCCAGCCAGCAGAAATAAGGAGCTGCGGCTGTATTCCAAGGCTTTTCTTCATCACCTTTTCCGTCTCAACGAACCTCTGGGCCAGCGCTTGGCGGCTCTCCATAATTTGGAGTTTTTTCAGGATTTATTGGAAAAAATTAGGCAGAATAATCCTCGCTAAGTCGCTTTTGGCCGATTATTTTCAGCCTTTCAATTTCAGGCTTTTTGCGGTATAATGAGGGGAGACATCCCCAAAATGTCATTTTTGCTTAGAAAATAAATAATTTATCATATTTTTATGTCCACAAAAATCGTGGCCACTGTCGGCCCGCGCTCGGAAAGTCCAGAAATGCTGCACGCCCTCATGAAGGCGGGCGTTGACGTGGTGAGGGTAAATTTCTCTCATGCCACCGCTGA
>CAIMEI010000019.1 GCA_903839955.1 Candidatus Falkowiibacteriota bacterium
AGCCAATACTTATCATCCGGCCACATTTTTTCAAAGGGGATTTCAGAAACATCAAACCACTGCGGCCTCATCTCTTCGCTTTCCTCCGGCGCGCCGGAAAAATTAGCCGTCTTGAAAATATGGACTTGCAAGATTTGCGAATCGCCCTGAAATTCAAAATCCAAAATACCGACTTTTTCAAAATTATCAACTTTGACGGAGATTTCTTCTTCTACTTCCCTTTCAGTCGCGTCCTCCAAGGATTCACCCTCTTTAATTTTTCCGCCGAAGCCATTCCAATAACCCGCTCCAAAACCGCGCTTTTTCAAGCCGAGCAATATTTTTTGGTCTTGATGAATTAGGCAGAGGGTGAATAGTTTTTTCATATCAAGGTAAAATGTTTTTCATTTGGCTCTCCTGGATAATTTTCTTTTCCACTGAACCAGGGAACAATCTAATCGCCGGCCGGCCTTCTTTTTTATAAACTATCGGCACACCGAGAAGTATGCCGCACTTTTTGCAATTTAGATCTTCGCAAGCTATTTCGCTGGAAATTCTATCAATATACAGCCTTTTCAAAATACCCGGACCATCTTTTTGGTAGATAAATAGCGGCTCTTTGCATTTTTCACACGACAAGAACAGCCACCGGGAATAACCGCCTCTATTCTTCTTAAAAGAATCATTTTTAAATTTCATATTACTTCCCGTGGTGCGTGGGCGCGAAGCGCTTTTACGCACCGTGGCATTTCTTATACTTCTTTCCACTGCCGCAGGGACACAAATCATTGCGGCCGATTTTTTCGCCGTCTTCGTTTTTAGTTTTCTGAGTCACCAAATCCACGGCAACATTGCGTGAATCTTCACCCATTTCTTTTTGGGCGCCGGAAAGGATCAGCTTTTTCGGTTCGTCTTGAGCGAGCGTGGAAATCGCCGCGCTCATCGCCACCGGATTCATGAATTCGGCGGTTTTATAGATAGAATAGACCACTTGCTTCTGAATCAAGCTGATGAGTTCGTGATACATCTGGTAGGCTTCTTTTTTGTATTCCACTAGCGGATCGTGCTGGCCGTAGCCGCGCAGACCGATGCCGCGGCGCAAATAATCAATCGTTTCCAAATGTTCAACCCAAAGCTGATCGATGGAACGGATCAAAATGCTCTTTTCCATTTCCACCAAGTTCACGCCGTAAGAGACAAAGGTTTCCTTCATTTTTTCGTAAGCCTGATTGGCCCAGGATAAAACCTCGGTAATCAAGGCGTTGCGATTAACATCGGCGTTGCCGGTTTTTTCGGCATAAGCGGCAATGGCTTTTTCGTGTTCGGGGGATAATTGGAAAATCGTGCGCACCGTTTCGGCCACTTCTTTCAAGTTCCAATCTTTCAAGTCGCCGGCACAATGAAAAGAGATAACCGCGTTAATTTCCGCCGCGACCATTTCCAAAACAATTTCGGTCAGACTACGATGATCACCGTTCTCTATTTGATTTTCAGAAATTTCCAAAATTTCCCGGCGACGGCGATAAATCGCTTCGCGGTGCTTATTAATAACATCGTCGTATTCCACTAAGTGTTTGCGCAGATCAAAGTTATTGCCCTCCACCTTCTTCTGGGCGTTTTCAATCTGCTTGGACAGCATTTTGTGCTTAATCGGCTCATCGTGAGCAACGCGCAGGGTCTTCATCATGTTTTTCATCCGGTCGCCGCCAAAAATACGCATCAAGTCGTCTTCGGTGGAAATGTAAAATTGGGAAGAGCCCGGATCGCCTTGACGTCCAGCGCGGCCGCGCAATTGATTGTCGATACGGCGCGATTCGTGGCGCTCCGTGCCGACAACGTGCAAGCCGCCGAGCGCGAGAACTTTTTCTTTTTCTTCTTTGGCCTGCGCCACCGCTTCCAAATCGTCCGGGTCGGGGTTGCCGCCCAAAAGAATGTCAACGCCGCGGCCCGCCATGTTGGTGGCCAGAGTGATGGATCCAAGACGTCCCGCTTGAGAAATGAATTCCGCTTCCCGCTGGTGGTTCTTGGCGTTTAAAACTTGCGGCTTCAAGCCTTCCAGTTCCATCATCTGGGCAAACATCTCATTTTTTTCGATAGAAATCGTACCGATCAAAATCGGCTGGCCGAGCTGATGACGCTCTTTGACGTCTCTAATGACCGCGCGATATTTGTCCTCTTCGGTTTGGTAAATCACATCGCTTTCGTCCTTGCGGATATTCGGTCGATTGGTGGGAATAACCACGGTTTCCAAATTATAGATCTTGTGAAATTCTTCCGCTTCGGTTAGCGCCGTGCCGGTCATCCCGGAGAGCTTGGTGTACATTCTAAATAAATTCTGAAAAGTGATTGTCGCCATGGTCTGTGATTCTTTCTGCACTTTCACTCGCTCCTTAGCTTCAATTGCCTGGTGCAGGCCTTCGCTATAGCGGCGGCCAGGCATCAAACGGCCCGTGAATTCATCCACAATAATAATCTCACCTTCTTTGACGACGTAATCTTTGTCGCGCTTGAAAAGCGTCATCGCCTTGAGCGCCTGTTCAATGTGGTGCACTTCTTTGATGCCGCCCATGACATAGATATTTTCCACGCCCAGCCATTTTTCCATTTTGGAAATACCGGCTTCCGACAGAGTGGCGGCGCGCAATTTTTCATCAATGTTATAATCTTCATTTTCCACTAAGCGACTGACCAGCTCGGAAAACTTGAAATATTTGTCGGTGGACTCTTCGGCCGGCGCACTAATAATGAGTGGCGTTCGGGCTTCATCAATCAAGATGGAGTCAATTTCGTCCACGATGGCATAGTGCAAACCGCGCTGAACGGCCTGACCCAGAGTGTAAACCATGTTGTCGCGCAGGTAATCAAAGCCGAATTCGTTGTTGGTGCCGTAGGTGATGTCGCAAGCATAGGCTTCCTGGCGAGTGATCGGCCGAAAATGTTTCAGGCGTTCGTCATACTGCGTATCGTCGCTGTAGTCTGGGTCGTAGCTATAGGCCGCTTCGTGGACAATCACACTGGTGCTCAGGCCGAGAGCGTGGAAAACGCTGGCCATCCAGCCGGCGCCGACGCGGGCCAAATAGTCGTTGACGGTAATCAAATGCGCCCCCTTGCCGGACAAGGCGTTCAAATACAAAGGCAGGGTGGCCACCAAAGTCTTTCCTTCTCCGGTTTTCATTTCGGCAATTTCACCGCGGTGCAAGACGATGCCGCCAATGAGCTGAACATCGTAGTGTCTTTGGCCGAGCATGCGCGCCGAGGCCTCGCGGACGACCGCAAAAGCTTCCGGGAGCAAACTGTCCAGACTTTCATTTTTGGCTAATCTTTCTTTAAATTCTGCAGTTTTGGCCTTCAAGGCCTCGGCGTCCAAGGCTTTGATGCCCGGCTCCAAGGCGTTGATTTTATCCACCTCCAAACGCAGGCTTTTGATGATTTTTTCATTCGGATCCCCGAACAGGATATTTAGTAAATTCATAGTAATATCAGTATAATACGCTTCGTAAAATAAATAAAGTTGACTATTTCCAAATTATATACTATTTTGAAGGCAGTAAATTAACAAAAAAATATAACAATAAAATAAAAGGAGGAACAAAAATATGCCTAGATTAATTTTTTCAATTTTATGGCTTTTTATCCAGTGGTTAGCCGCCTGGATCATCAAAATTGTCCTGGCAATCATCGCCCCGACCATCGCCTACTTAAGTATTCGATTTTTCTTCATGAAAAATGAAACCTGGTTCCCGGGAGACTATTTCAATTATGCCCCGCTAAACACCTATTTCTTCTGCTTAGGCTTAGCGCTACTAGTCGGCTGGCCAGTGATTATGGCGGAAATCTTCAAAAAGATTTATATCAAAATTTGCTATTTAGAAAAGGAGTTCTATCCCATTTTTAAATGGCTAACCATTAACCTGATTTCCCTGGGAGCATCAGTGATGGGAAGCGCCGCCCTGCTCTTTGCCATTAGCGAATTCTGGAACATCAAAATTGATTTAATATTTGTCAAAATATTGACTATTATTTCAATTGCCGCCAATCTATTTATGGTTTCTGGAATCGAAAAACATAAGCAAAAAGCTACCTATTCCGGATTCCCTTTTGTCGCCAAAGACAAAGGCTAAAATCAAGAACCAAAAGTCCGACAAAATGCCGGACTTTTTTATATGATCTGACTTTTTTATTCCGCTTGGCGGCGCTTGTCGCGCAATTTTTCTTTGTATTTTTTGATGGCCATTTCCAAGTGGTCTTTGACCTTATCAATAGCTTTATACAAATCATCTTCAGTCTTTTCCACTACTAATAATTCGTGAGGCACTTGCAAGTTCACTTCCGCGCGAAAAACTTCACCCTTGTGCTGGCCGGGCAAGGATTTTTCTACTTCAAAATCGCAATTGATTACCTGGACATCGCCCAAATACTTTTCGGTCAAATCCATTTTTTCCTGGACATAAGTCTTGATCGCTTCGGTCAGCTCCAAGTGAGTGCCTTTCAATCTGATTTGCATATAGTTTAAACCCGTCTTAGACAGAGGTTGCCCCCGAAATAAGGCGGTTTGATTAATTAGGGATGAAAAATGTCTTTATAGGTCACCAGAATCATCAAGAGGATTAAGAGCCAAAAGCCGACCGTGTGGACAATCGCTTCCGCTTCTTTTTTGACCGGTGAGCCTTTGATTCTTTCAATCAGCAAAAATAGCAAGCGGCCGCCATCTAGGGCCGGCAGAGGCAGGATGTTGATTACCGCCAAGTTCAAGGACAGAAGAGCGATAAAATCCAACAAATAGCTGAAGCCGAAACGCGCCGCTTGGCCGGTCATCTGGGCGATCTTGATTGGACCGCCAACGGCATCGCCAGCGCTGTGGCCGGCGAAGAGGCCAATGATTAATTGAAAAAGGGCGACAAAGATGGCTCCTAGCGTCAGGAAGGCGGACTTGAAACCATACCAAGGAGTTAAGTACCAGGGATAGCGAATCGTGCCAATTTCGGAAATTTCGACCCCCAAGACAGCGCGCCCCAAATCTTTGTTGAATAAAGGCTGAGCGCTCGCTTGATAAGTTTGGCCGCTGCGGCGATAGGAAATATCCACCGTCGAGCTGGCATTTTTCAGGACCCGCTGAATGTCGACGGCATTATAGACCGGCTGGCTGGCAACCGATAAGAGGTCGTCGCCCGCCTTGAGACCAGCCACGCTGGCCGGAGAATCCTTGGCCACCGAAACCACGCGTGCCTGCAAATCGCTGATTTGCATTTTACCGCTCACTCCCGCGCCGTCCACCGAGGCCGGCAAACCGACGGCAAGAGCAATGCTGAACAAAACACCGGCCAACACAATATTCATCAAAACACCGGCGAGCAGAATGATTGCCCGGCGCCAGATTTTCTGGCCGGCAAAACTATCTTTATCGTTACTTTCCCCGTCCTGGCCCTTGATTTTCACGAAACCGCCCAAAGGCAAGGCGTTGATGGAGTAAATCGTCCCCGGCGCGGAAACCTCCTTATTCCCCTTGATTATACGCCAGCGGCCGTTGGAATCTTTATAATAACCGACCAAACGGGGCGGAAAGCCGAAACCGAACTCTTCCGCTTTCACGCCCAGGCGGCGGGCCGTCCAAAAATGGCCCAATTCATGGACAAAAACTAATAGTGAGAGGACTAAAATGAAAATTATCGCCGTAATCATATGGTCATGATTTCCGCTTCTTTGTGGTCGCGGATTTCTTTGAGCTCTTCGTTAACTTTAGTGGTGAATTCGTCCATTTCCTTAATGAAACGGAATTTTTCGTCCTCGGAAATCTCCTTGTCAGCGTCGGCTTTTTCAATTTCGGCTTTCACGTCTTCGCGGATACCGCGCACCGAAATGCGGGCTTTTTCCATTCTTTCGTTGAGTTTTTTCACCAAATCGCGGCGATTTTCTTCGGTTAAAGCCGGAATGGTGAGGCGAATTTTATCGCCCTCATTCACCACGCCGAAGCCCAAATCGGCTTCTACGACGGCCTTTTCAATCGCTTTGGAAACGCCTTTGTCCCAAGGAGCGATGATCATGCAGCGCGCATCAGCCACGGAAATGTTGCCGACCGCATTGAGCGGATTCATCACGCCATAAGCTTCCACTTGAATGTGATCCAAGGAGGCGGGATTGGCCCGGCCAGTGCGCAAAGTGGCGATGTCGCGCTTGAAAAAGTCCAAGATGCCGGCAAAGTCTTCTTTTTTGTTTTCTAAATAAGTGCTCATAATTTTATCTTCAATTAATTATTATTCTTTTATTACTCCTAGGTAAATAATTTCCGGGTCCTGGTAATCAACTAGCAGTTTAGAGCCGGCGCGGGAACTAGGCAAGCTTTTGGTGGTCCAGCTGACTCCGCTATCATCGGAATGACAAAAAGTATTGCTGGTGACGTAATATATTTCCCCTGAATCCTGCGGATTAACCGCTAAAGAATTGATGAACGATTGGCTGGCGGTGGCCAGCAAGGTGAGCTTCTCCCAGGTAACGCCGCCATCCTTGGAACGTGCCAGTGAAGAATCAACCGCCAAGAATAATTGCCCGTCGCCGCCGATCGTGAAATCACGGAAACCGGCACCAAGCTTCAAGCTTTTGATGACCGCCGCATCGTCCTGCCAATTATTAACCGCAAAATTCTGTTCAATCTCCTGGGAGTTGGCCGGGTTGGTTTTGGTGTTGCTCACAAAAGAGTAAACGCTGCCGTCCTTAGCGGCTACAAATATTTCCGCATTATTCTTGGGGTTAAGCGCAATTTTCATGACCGCCAGCGAAGTGCCAAGGTGTTTGATCACGCGCCAGCTCGTGCCGCCATCAATGCTTTTCAAAATATCGCCCCGCGAATTGCCCAAATAAAGATTATTGTGATTACTATTATCAATCGCCAAGGTGGTTAAAACTAGATCCGCACTGTCGTCCTGATAAATCTGAAAAAAGTCCCGGCCGCAATCAGTTGTCTTCATGATTTGACTGCCCGACAAAACATAAACCGTGCATTTGCTTTGCGGATCAACCAAAATCATCCGCGCATCGGTGTCTTTAAGCGCGGCCAACTGATTCCAGCCGGCGGTTTTGACATTGCTAGTCGTCCAAACGCCACGGCCAATGGTCGCTAAATAAAGAGTGCTGTGATCGCTAGGATCGATGGCAATATCCTTGATGTCTTCCGAACTAATGGTGCGCGCCTGGCCGTTAACTGAAGGAACGGCTGAGGCCGGCGTCCAGGAATTGCCCCGGGATTCACTCATAAAAACACCGCCATCGCCCAGACCGGTCAGCTTCACTCCGGAAGAAGTGAAGGATAAAGAGCAAGCGGACAGCAGGGGCAAAAGCAATAAGGCGAGCGCTGGAAAATAAAGTTTTTTGAGTTTATTTTTCATAGTTTATAAGTTGATCGCCAAACTATCTAAAATATTTTTCGGCGCCACGTTGGCCGCCAGAAATTCCTGGTGCTGTTTGAGTATTTGGCTTTCGCCCAGGAGGTAGGCGTTGATGTTCTCGTAATTATCTTTTTTGGCCGAGCTAATTTGTCGATAAGCCGCCTTCAATTCCTCGTCCAGCGCGGCAAATTGCAACAAATCTTCGTGGCCGGAATTAAGCAGTAAAAGATCGCGCAGCACGCCCTGCCAAATCTCCGAAACCAAGCGCATTTCCACGGCCGACTCGGCAAAAGAGGCGCGGCCATTGATGAGGCCGCCAATCAGTGCCCAGCGATCGCCCAGGGGCGCGACTAATAAATCCAGCAAATTTTTGGCCAGTGCTAAATATTTGGCGTATAAGGCTTCATCCTCCAAAAAGCGAACGGCGCGAATCGGCCGGCCCAGAGAAAGGGCGGCTAAATTTTTCGCCTGCGAGCGGGAAACACCGTGATTTTCCAAAAGATAGTCATAGACCTGATCTTTCTGGACGGGGTAAAAATTCAAAACTTGGGCCCGCGAAATAATCGTCGCCGGCAAAGACTCCGGGTTACTAGCCAAAAGAATAATCAGCACCTTCGCGCGCGGCTCTTCCAGAGTTTTGAGTAAGGCATTGGCCGCCCCTTCGCTCAAGAGTTCCGCGCTCTTCACTAAGCCGATTTTATAGGAATCCAAAAAAGAACTCATGCTAAGCGCGTGAATGAAGTCGCGCGTGGCTTCCACGGAAATATTCTTCTTATTCTCATCCGGTGCCAGAATATGGAAATCGCTTTCCAGACTGGAAAAGTCCGGACTGCCCTCTTGTTTTTCGGCCAGGTCCGGGCGATCCTTGAATAGCAAATTCTTCGCCAAAGCGCGCGCCACGGTTCCCTTACCCAAATCGGCCGGCCCGCAAAAAACATAGGCGCGAGCCAGGCGATCACTTTTCAGACTCTCATCTAAAAACGCCAAAACGGCTTCATTGCCCAATTTTGGCCAGTCAAAAGTTAAGCTTTCGGTGTCGCTTTTCATAACTACACTATACCAGAAAAACTAGAGATTACCAATTTAAAAGCCACCGGATTATACAACGGTTGGCCGCATGAGCACCGCCAGGACTTGTGAGCGGTTAGCCGCATGAGCACCGCGGTTAGCCGCGTGCGAACGGTAGTGAGCTATACGCGGTTGATTTTTGAACCGCAAAATGATACCTTAAAGGCATATGAATAGGGCGCGACAACTATTTTTACTCCTGGGCGATTTAGTGGTTTTGAGCTTAGCGCTCGCCGCCACTATTTTTATCCGCTACCGCCTGATTAGCCAAGATTTCAGGAGTTTTGGCGAAATTTTGGCTATTTACCGCAATTCATTTGCCATAGTTTTTATTTTGTGGTTATTTTGTTTTTATGTCGGCGGTTTATATCGACCAAACACTTTAGCCAATGGCCGGAATTTTAACCGTAACGCCTTAGCCTCAATTTTCTCAGCCGCTCTTTTGTCCATCATGTTCTTCTATTTTCAGGGTGGCGACATCAACCCCAAAACCATCCTCTTCATCTTTATTGTAGTTTTTTCTGTCATTTTTCTTCCCTGGCGGCGCTTCTATAATATACTGCTTAAATCTTATCTCCCAAAAAACAAGCTTGTTTTCATCGGCCAGAGTTTACCGGCCGAAAAATTAGAAAAAGAGCTAGCCCTCTACCCGCAAATGGGCTGGAAAAGTGAAGGCTTTGTCACCCTGGAAAACATCGGTGCCCTGCGCCAACTAATTGAAGGCAAAAACATCAAAACCATCATCCTTAACTCCCGCACCAATAGCGAAGAAGCCCAGCAGATTCTCTTTGACTGTTTGAAATTAAAAATTAATTTCTATAGCTTCCCCCACTTCTACGAATTAGTTACCGGCAAGATCCCGGTGGAAGAAATTGATAAGTCTTGGTTTTTGGAAAACCTCAACGAAGGAGGAAAGAAAATTTATAATCTCGGCAAAAAGATTTCCGACTTCCTAGGAGCGATTATTCTTATTATTGTCTCCTTAGTCTTTTGGCCGCTAATCGCGCTGCTAATTATCGCGGATAGCCGCGGCCCGGTTTTCTTCACTCAAAAACGCCTCGGCGAAAACGAAAAAGTTTTTTCCATGCTCAAATTCCGCACCATGCGCGTCGCCGGCAACACCGGAGAAATGACCGCCGAAAATGATCCGCGCATCACCAAGGTCGGTAATTTCCTGCGCAAAACCCGATTAGACGAAATTCCTCAGCTGCTCAACATTATAAAAGGCGAGATGAGTTTCATCGGCCCGCGCCCAGAACGCCCGGATTTCGCCAAGCAGCTCAGTGAAAAAATCCCCTTTTACAAAACCCGCTTGCTTATCAAACCAGGCATTACCGGCTGGGATCAAGTTTCCGGAATCTATCACTCCCCTTCCGAGGAGGATACCTTAGAAAAACTGCAATACGATTTATTTTACTTAAAACACCGCTCGCTCTACTTGGACCTGACCATCGTCCTCAAGACAATCGCCACGGTTTTAAGGAGAGGGGGGAGGTAGAAATATCCGGAATGAAAAGTCTAAAATTATTAGCTGAAAAATACTTCGACCGCACAGCCGCTATTCTTTTATTTATTCTCTCAAAAAAGGCGGTAAATTGCTGGACGTTGGCTGCGGGGACAACAGTCCAAAAATAATCAAAAAAAACCGGCCTGATATTCACTATGTCGGCCTTGATATCGTAGAACACCAGCCCGTCAAAAATCATCACGAATCGACTGAGGAATTTATCGTAACTGACTCCACTAATTTTGCGAAAAAAATATTTGAGCAACCAACGGAATTTGACGCTATTACGTCAGTTCATAACCTAGAGCACTGTGATGACTATCCAGCGGTAACCGAGGCAATGATATCATCCTTAAAAGATGAAGGGAAAATATTCATATCCTTTCCCAGCGAAAAGAGCGTCACTTTTCCTAGCCGTTATGGCACGCTTAATTTCTACGACGACAAAACTCATAAAAATATTATCCCCTTTCAAAAATTCACCAGACTACTGGAACAAAGGGGGGTGAAAATAATTTTTGCCAGACAGGGTTATCGACCACTAATTCCCTTCTTAATCGGCCTGATATGCGAACCTTTTTGTCGACTAACCAACAAACAAGCACCGCTCGGTGGCACTTGGGCCCTTTATGGCTTTGAAACAGTAATTATTGCAGAGAAGATATAACTGTCGCTATTTTTACAAACTATTGGTTGGCGATAAAATTAAAGGCTGCCCGATATTTTTCCCTGGTTACATCTTGTTGATAGTTTTTTTTGATAAAATTTATTCCAGCATTAGCCATTATCTCTCGCTTATCGCGGTTAGAAGCAATCTCATCAATAAAATCAACCCAGACCAAACTATCTTTTAAATCGAGGCACTTGATTCCGAACTCACCTTCTTCACCATCTATCACCATACCCCTGATGCCAATCGGGGTAGTAATCACTGGCACTCCATAAGAAAGAGCCTCTAAAATCTTAGTCGGCACGCCAGCGCCAAATCTAATTGGAGCGACAACTATTATTGCGTCAGTGAAAAGGTCTCGCAAATCTCTAACAAAGCCGATTTTTTTGATACCCGCAGAATGGGGCAAGCGCAAAGATTCACTACCATTTCCAGCAATTACAAAACTTGCGTTTTTAACTTTCGCTTCCAAACTTGGCCACAAATTGGCAACAAAATACCGAACGGCATCCTTATTTGGCGGATAATTAATGTTACCAAAAAAAACAATTTGATTTTTTGGTAAATCGGACAAAATTACTTTATCATGTAGCTCCACTCCTGGCAGTATCCCGTGAAACTTGGGAGAAGAAAAACCTTTTTTTTCACAATTACTCCGCAAATACCGCTCATCAAAGCTGGAAACAACGTTGGCGTTAGACACTAGGGACAAAAGCTTTGTTTCGTATTTTTTAACTCTCTCCTCCTCAAAAGAATAAATTAAATTCCAAGGAAAACCGGCGAGCTTTTTGGCCTCATGATAGTTGAGCGAAATTGCGTCGTTTAGATCTAAAAAAACCTTCTTTAAGGTTTCCTCGTCGAATAACTCCAAGTACCTGCCCAGTCTGATCGTGTGAAGGTAAATAACGTCATATTCATTTATTTTTTCTAAAATAAATGATGATACTTTTTTGTTAAAATAATACTCTGTCTGTAGCGGCCTACCAGAAAAAAACGACCTCACCGCCTGAAAATACAAAGTGACCTTTCTTAAGAAATAAACGTGAATATTACCAAAAAAACCTTCCAAGAACAACCTGTTCTGAGAAGTTAATTTTTCGTCCCCGACAATCAATAAATCCAAAGAAAAATCTTTTGCAGCCCCCCTGATGACATCCATCATTCTCTTTCTAGTACCATCTACTTCTGGATAAGGAGCTCTGGTTAAAATTAAAAGTGCTTTCTTTTTATTCTTCTCCATAAGCCATTGGTGTATCTGGCGAAAAGCCCAACAATTGCATAAAGCATTGGGGCCTTGAAGCCAAATTTTTTTCTAAAAATATCGCGATTCTTCCAGAAACACTTCAAGGTGTTAATCCAGACATAAAACTCGTATCGGAAACGAGCGATTTGCGACCCGCTACCTTTCTTTCTTGGTGACTGTAAATGAAAACAAGCGGTCTTGCTAGTCGCTAGCAT
>CAIMEI010000020.1 GCA_903839955.1 Candidatus Falkowiibacteriota bacterium
AAACGCCCTGAAAACCCCATTTTTTGCCTTTACTTTTAGCCAGAAAAGTTGTAAAGTGGTATTAAATTGCCTTTATTTTTTGTTTGGGCAATAAATTATATTTACCCAAATTTTAGAAAGCTAATACTATGGCAAACCAAAAAGAAGCGTCAGCGAGAATAAAAATCAATAAATTGCTAGAAGATTCCGGCTGGCGTTTTGAAGATAATAAAACTGGTAAAGCAAATATTCAGTTGGAACCCGGGGTTAAATACGCTGAACTTGGTGATGACTTCGAACAAGAAGCTCACGGTTTTATCGATTTCCTCCTTTTAGATAAAGACGGTCGCCCATTGGTAGTAATAGAGGCCAAGCGGGAATCCATTGATCCTTTGTCGGCGAAAGAACAGGCGAGAAATTATGCGCGCAACGCTGGAGCTCGATTTATTATTTTATCCAATGGAAATATTCATTATTTTTGGGATACCAAACATGGCAATCCTGATACTATTTCCAGATTTCCCACCCAAGAATCAATTACGCAATACGAAAAATACACCCCAAACCCCGAAGAACTCGCCAAGACGGTTATTGATGAAAATTATGTCATTGAAACTCAAATGCCAGGATTTTCTAAAGATCCGGCCTTTCAAGATGAAACAACTAGAGTTGAATTTCTGAGAAACAATAATCTTAAGCAATTGCGCCCTTATCAAGTGCAGGCCATTAAACATTTGCAGGCTTCAGCACAAGAAGGAAGGCAAAGATTTCTCTTTGAAATGGCGACCGGAACAGGAAAGACCCTAATTTCAGCGGCAGTTATTAAGCTTTTTCTTAAATCCGGCAATGCCCGACGGGTGCTTTTCTTGGTAGATCGCCTAGAACTGGAAGATCAGGCACAAAAAGCCTTTTCTCAATACCTGGGCAAAGATTTCCGCAGTGTTATCTATAAAGAAAATCGTGATTCCTGGCAAAATGCCAGCATTGTCGTCTCTACTATCCAGACTTTCTTGGCTGGTGATCGCTATAAAAAAGAATTTTCCCCGACCGATTTTGAGTTGGTGATTTCTGATGAAGCCCATCGCTCAATTGGTGGTAATAGTCGAGCGGTTTTTGAATACTTTGTCGGTTACAAACTTGGTTTAACCGCCACCCCGAAAGATTATTTAAAAAACTTTGACGCGGATGATGCTGACACACAAAGGGAATACGAAAGACGAGTTCTTCTTAGCACTTACAAGACTTTTGGTTGTGATTCTGGCGAACCGACTTACCGCTATGATTTAATTTCCGGTGTAACCGACGGTTTTCTAATTAACCCCGTCATTGTTGATGCTCGCACCGAAATTACTACCAAGCTACTTTCTGAAGAGGGCTATGCCGTTCATGCCACCACTGAAGATGGCGAGGCTATCGATAAAACATTCAACGAGAAGCACTACGAACGCAAATTTTTCAATGAAGAAACAAATATTGCCATGTGCAAGGCTTTTATCGATAATGGTCTTTTTGACCCCGTGGCTGAGAAATATGGCGTTCCGCTTTTTGGAAAATCCATCGTTTTTTGTGTTTCTCAAAAACATGCCGCTCGGGTGACTAATATTCTCAATCGTTTTGCCTTTGAAAAATGGCCAGAACAATATGGAGAATCAGATTTTGCGATGCAAGTCACTTCACAAGTGCAGGATGCCCAGCAGATGACCATCAATTTTGCTAATAATCGTTTGGGCGGATTAGTGAAAAAACCGGAAGGCTATGATTCCAATAAAACCAGAGTAACGGTTACCGTTGGTATGATGACTACCGGCTACGATTGCCAGGATATTCTTAATATCGCTCTCATGCGCCCAGTATTTAGTCCGGCTGATTTCGTGCAGATTAAAGGCCGAGGTACTAGAAAATATCTTTTTGAATACAAGGATTACGATAGTAAAGAAACTGTTTCTGCCCCTAAAGATAAATTCAAGTTCTTTGACTTCTTTGCTACCTGCGAATATTTTGAGAAAGAATTCCATTATGACGATAAAATAAAGCTAGCCGCCATTAAAAAAATAAGCGATTCTGATGGGGCTAGCAGTAAAAATCCTAACCAGGGAGAATTTGTCGATGAAAATGGCCATAAGATTTTTAAGGGCCCAGTAGATATTGCTACTCCCGATGAAATTGTTTCCGTTTCCGAAACGCCAGTCGGAGCCGAGGGAATGCGTATTGACCGAGAAGGATTCAAGCGGGCAGTGGCCGAAGATGTTTTGGGCAATGAGGCTCTCAAGAATATGTGGGATAATGGTGATACCGAAGGAGCGGAAGATTTTGCCAAAAAGCATATTTTTGATAAACCAAAATATTTTCTCAATCTCGATAAAATCCGCAAAATATTTGGTGTTGACCGCCGAATTACTGTCAAAGAATTCTTGCAGGTAGCCTTTGGCGACAAAGGTACTTTTGAAATGAAAGATGACTTACTGGAATCCGAATGGCAGAAATTCGTGGAAGTTAATCCGGTTGATCAAGAACATTACGCCACGGTAAAAATGTTTTTTAAGGCCTATGTGACTGACGAAAAAGTGCGGGAAATCATTGCTAGCCGTCAGACGGGAAGATTTAACACGGAATCATCTTTTCATTTTGATGAATATGAAAAGCTAAACGGCTTTAAAGTTATTGTCCCGCAATACATCCGTGATTACGCTTATCATCTAACGAATTTATAATATGGGTGAAGAAAAGAAAACCATCGGTATTTGGGATAAAGGCAACGGAACTCAGGTGATAGATTCTTTAAGCGAAGGGTTTGATGTGGGGTTAAAGTCAGAGGGAAAAAATTTGATGGTGAAAAATTTTAAAGCAATTAACGGAGAAAAATCTTCGGTCTGGTATGAAAAATGGTGGATGAAATACTTCGTTTTTCCTTTTATCGTTGCGCTAGTAGTCGCAATTATTATTTTTTTATTCAGGTTAAGCAAATAGTTATGAATACTGAAACAAAAAGACATATCGACGCCGCTCGCCAAGTATTAGTTGGTGTCGTGCCAAATCCCACTTCGCAAATTGATCAGATTACCAATGCTTTGATCTATAAATTCATGGATGACATGGATCAGGCGGCTATTAAGCAGGGTGACGAGCCCTCGTTTTTTGTGGGCGACTTGGAACGCTACGCCTGGACCCGCTTAATGGACGCCCGCATGGGTAACCAGGAGAGGATGAATTTGTATTCCGAGGCCTTGCTTAAGTTCTCTGAAGCCAAACAACTGCCTGAACTTTTTCGTGGGATTTTTAAGTCCGCCTTTTTGCCATATCGTTCTCCGGAAACCCTGGGGCTGTTCCTGAAAGAAATAGATTTTTTTGATTATTCTCATCCCGAAGAACTCGGGAATGCCTACGAATACCTACTTTCCATTATGTCTTCTCAGGGTGACGCTGGTCAATTCCGTACCCCACGCCATATTATTGATTTCATGGTCGAGGTAGTAAACCCAACTAAGGATGATAAGGTTTTGGACCCAGCCTGTGGTACTGGTGGCTTCTTGGTCAGTTCGTATAAGCATATTCTTGCCCAACACGACGGTAAAAATGATGCAGAAAAAAAAGAAAAACTGCTTACCCCTGACCAGCGCCGAAGTCTGATGAACAACTTTGAGGGTTATGATATTGATCCTGGTATGGTACGTATTGCTCAGGTCAACATGTATCTACATCAATTTAAAAACCCAAGAATTTTTCAGTATGACTCACTTTCTAGTGATGAACGTTGGGGTGATAAGTTTGATGTGGTTTTGGCTAACCCACCATTCATGTCGCCAAGGGGTGGGATTACACCACACAACAAATTTAGTATTCAATCTAGTCGTTCGGAAGTATTGTTTGTGGATTATATCGTGAACCACATGAGACCGAAAGGGCGGGCCGGCATTATCGTGCCAGAGGGAATCATCTTTCAATCGGGAGGTTCATACAAAGAGCTTCGCAAGAATCTGATTGAAGGTGGACTCTATGCCGTTGTTAGTTTGCCGTCGGGAGTTTTTGCTCCATACAGCGGAGTTAAGACGAGTATATTATTTTTCGACAATGAGTTGGCGAAAAACAATAAGGAGATTTTGTTTATAAAAATATTGAATGATGGTTTTGATCTTGGC
>CAIMEI010000021.1 GCA_903839955.1 Candidatus Falkowiibacteriota bacterium
GCTAATCCACATATCGCCGCCGGTGCCGTTACCATCCAAGTCGGCAAAGGCCGGGTTGACCACTAAATTCGGTGCCGACTGGCTGGAAGCGTCGATGTATTCGGAGCAGCCGGAAGAAGCGGCGTCGCATAAGCCCGCATCCTCAGAAGGCTGCGGAACCGCACCGGAACCATTGCCGATCGTCTTGGAATAAGAGACGTCGCAGGGATAATCATTGCTATCCACAATACAGCTGGTCGTTGCCGTTACGCCACTCGGGCAGTCACTGTCTTTAGTGCAGACTGCCGAACCGATTTCTGTACCGTCAATCTTGCCGCTATTGTCTAGATCACAGCGATCCACCGGCGTTTTAAACCAGCCCCAGGTAGTGGAGTTGGTGTCGCTGCTGGCGCGATATTGGCAGGTGTTGCCAAAAGGATTGCGGAAGAAGGTCTTACCGCCGCTCGCATCATAGAAAGTATCGCAGCCGACTTCGGCGGCCGAACACATGGTGGTGGCGTAATTATCAGGATTGTTTTTAAGATAAACATCGGTAAAGAAAGTGCTGCTTCCCGCTTTCTGTCCCTGACCAAGACGGGTGCAGCCAATATCATCAGCGGAACATTGTTTGCTGCTGTCAAAAATTGCGTAAATCATCTGGTGGCCAGAAAGGCTGACGGTACTGCTCGCAAAAGTCTGCGGGAAAGGATTTTTGGAATTTTGAGTATCGATCATCGCTTCGCAGCCCGCGGAAGAGACGTCGCAAAGACTGGCGAACTCGCGCAAGTTATGAGTCGTGCCATTCGGGTCAGTGTAGGCGCTGCAGCCGAGATTGTATTCTGCTCCGCGATAGTTATTATTCAAATCGTAGTAGCAAATATCCGGTGTGGTCCAAGAATTTTTAATCAAATAGTAACGATCGGTGATTTCGGTCAGCACCATAGAATCCAGGTAAATTGTCTGGTTGCTATTGATGAACAGTTTTTCCCCGGCGGCCATCCGTTGATTGAGGTTGGGTAAATTAATTTGGTAAACGCGCCAATCAGTGTCGCCAATTGCCATGCCGCCCGTACTGTCGCTGCCGTTGAAATAGACCTGGTTGCCGCTGGCATCGGCGAAATAAACGGAAAGGGTGGCATTTTGTGCAGACGCTTTGGCTAGGAATTTCAAAGAATAGGCCGCACCCTGTTGAACCAAGCCATCAACTGAGGTTGCAGCCAGGCCGAATAAGGCCAAAGAATGGCCGTTTTTGTCGGTTGAAACGGAAGTGGTGGTCGCCGAGTTGACGTTAGCGGCGGAGGTGCCACCGCCGATTGTTGATACTGAACCGACTGGACCACTGCCGCTAAGCGCCGTGAAAGGATTGACGTTGTTTTCAAAATCATAAGCGGCGGCAATGCGCACGTTGTTGCCGTTGTTGCCGTTATACTCGCGGCAACCATTACTCTCCGCGCCGCAGGTCGTGCTCTGGCTAGGCAAAGCCTGGAAAATACAGGTAGAGCTGGCAAATGCTCCGCCATTGGCCGTGCAGTCCGCGGCCGTCACGTCGTCGTTCAAGCGAATATTGCGGCAATCCGCGGAGCAAGACACGGTGCGGGAATAGAGATGATATGAGACGTGGCCGTTCTTATCATAGAATTGGTGGCAATCCGGATTATAGTTCGGATCAGAAACTGGCAAGTTGAAAATCGTCTGGCTGCATTCATTACTATCATCGCTAGTGACATCCAGCGAGCCGTCATTGTTTGTTTCTAAGCTATAAGCTTTTAGCTGATAACCGCTTTCTCCTTCACCATTCCAAGAATAGAAAGCGCCGCATTTGCTGTTGTCCGGTTGGATACAGCGGCGCAAAGCGGAATAATATTCGGTGTTTTCCCCGCCGTTGCTGGTGTCGCTGAGGTTGGTAAAGCTGGAACAGCCCGCCACGGAAGCATCGCAGGCAGTCGCGGAACTAGGAATAAAATCGGCAGAAGCCACGCTTTCGAAATTGGTTTTATTCTGGACATAGGAATCGTAATTAACGCATTCCTGCGGGCAATATTCATCAAAGGCCACTTTGCCAGTCACTTTGAAGCCGTCGCTCGCCGTAAAAGTCTGACAACCAACTTCGTCCAAATTACAGCGGCGGGCAAAATTACCGCAAATCGCCGGGGCATTATCTTTGAGACGGAAATCTTTCATGCCGGTGGCAAAAGGATTGACGTAGCACAAAGCATCCAGATAATTCGGAAGTAATTTTTCCTGAACCGTGCTGGCGCCATAATTGGACCAGCCGGAGAAATAATTATTAGCTTCTAATTTTATGTTGCGGAGGTAGAAAGTGTCGCCGGCGCCGCCAGTGATCGAAAATTCCAAGGAACTGATATTGTCACCCGGCTTGGCGGTCAGGGAAACCGTTTGCCAGGCACCAGGCTCGCCCATGGTGGTACTCACCGAATCACTACCGCCCAATTTCAAGGTTACGTTCATACCTGATAGAGTGTAGACTTCCGCACTCAAAGTGTAATAATAGCCCGGCACTGGCGTGGCGTTCGCGGGAATAACCGAATGAGCGCCAGAAGAAACTAGACCCACTGCCTGGTTGGCATAACCAAACACCACAATTGATCCTGAATTGCCGTCCTGCAAAACCGAATCTTCCGTCGCTACGGTGGAGCTGCCCAAAACTTGCCACTGGTTATTAAGGGCTGTTAAATCATTATTGAAAATTAAATTATCGCCCCAGGACGGCTTAACGCGCGTTAGCAAGCGGCAGCCCTCGCTGGTAGCGTCGCAGGAATCGGCTTTGCCATTTAAGTAAATACTATTGGCGGCGTTGCCGGACCAAGAAATTTTGTCAGTGGAAGAGCTATAGGTGTCAGTTAATGGATTGAACACTGAATACTGCAAGCAGCCAGAGTTGGCATCGGAGCAAAGGTTATAGTTCAAAGTATTTTTTAGATAAGAAACGGCGTTGCCGGCGGAATCGGTGAAGGTCTGACAGCTATTATTGATCGGGTCGCAGGAATCGCCGCCAAAGTTCCAGGTGCGACGGTCGGCCGTGCAGTAGCCATAGGCTTGACAGGCGCCTTTGCCGTCTTCTTGAATGCAAGTTTTTTCGTCGGCGCAATAATCGTCAGCGCGGGAGATGGAAAGGCTGGTGGCTGGCGTACCCGTGGCTACTTCGCCGCTGTCAACTACTTGAGAAGAAATGATTTGCCCGCCGAAACCGGATTTGGCGCAATAAGCCTGTGGCGCCTTCAAAACCCAATTCGGATCAATCAAGCCGCGGCACCAGCTCTGATCTTGAGACAGGGCGGGTGAAGAGAAACTATTATAACTATCATCGGCGCTGAAACAGGAAACCACATCCATCAAAGTGGCATTCTTGCCGAGCTGAGCGGATTTTTCAATCGCTGTTTCCCAGCCGACCGGCAAAATGCGCGAAGCGCGCAAAATCATGGCGTTGCGCAAAGAATAACTTTCCTGATAAGAAGAAGTTTTACTATCAGCAGTTAAAGCCCAGGAACCATTCAAAGAACCGTCTTTCAGGGCGTCGCCGATAGTTTTTTGAGCAGAAATGGCCTGGCTGAATTTTTCGTCAATTACGCAATTGGTTGGTCCAGGGTTCTTTTCGTCTGGGCAGGTGGACATGTCCGCCAAAACATCATAATTGGCATTCTGCGCGAATTGCGGCGCCAAAATATTGGTGAGCATCTGGCGATTAGCGGAAGAGTTATAAACTGAATCGTAGTTATAAATTCCACCCGAATCGCCGCCGCCGCCAAAACTACTGGAACCGCCGGAGGCTTGACCGCCCTGCAAACTGCTCATCCATTTATTAAAAGCGGACATCGCCAATTGATTCAAAAAGACATTGCCAGCATTAACCAGCGCATCGCCAGTGAAGTGACCGATGTTGCTGATATAGCCCTGCTGAGCCAATTCCGTTTTAACTGCCGCCTGATTAGGCAAGCCGAGCAATTGATCGCCGGTGTTGACCGGATCTATCCAGCCATTTTTGCCCAGCAAAGTGGTCTTGGCGGTATCGGTTTTTTGGCCGACAACCTCCATCCCCATAGTGTTAACACTCAAGGCCGCCCCCAAATCAGTGGACTGTACCGAGAACATGTTGCTGAGGGCACTGTAAAAAGTCTTGTTGTTGTTTTTTTCCGCCTCAACAGCATTGGTCCAATTTTTGGACATGTCTGACCAAGTACAATTAGGACGTGAAGGCCGGCTTTGATTAACTAGACCGAGAGCCAAGGTCATACGGACAGCCAGCGAGGGGCTACACAGATTGATACTGGATTTGGAGGTGCCGTTGGCTGCGGCCGTGTTATCTGCAACTAAGGATTTGTTGTAGTTGGCGGCGGCATTCCCTTTGCAGGTATTGTACTTTTTAACGCATTCATTTTGCGCCACGCAAGCATCGATGGCGGCGGTATCCACGATACTCGCATTGCCAGCGTGAGAGCAAGACTGCTGGCAGGCGGACACCTGAGTTTCACAACCCTGCTCCGCCTTGCTGCGAGTTTTATCGGCCGACATGTCCGCAGTAAAACTATTCGCAAAATCTTCAATAAACTGACCAGCGGCTTCATCACCAATTTGGGTCAAATAACTCCCCCAGCCCTTGGTCACAAAAAGCGGCTTTTGACCCTGTCCACCGGAACCCACCCAGTCGGCCGTATCGTAGGCAACTTTATTTAAGGCCGTGCGAGTCACCGACTCCAAAGAGCTGGCTCCCGCCTTGACCAAGGCCTTCTGAATTTTCTGCCAAAGAGTCTGCTTGATGGTATCGGATTTTTGCACGACAGTCTGCTTTTCAGTGGAAAGATCGGTGGTAACTACGCTGCCCGGCAAAGTGACCACTGGTCCTCCGATAAATGCAAAAACCTGATGAGTGGAGAAAAAAACTCCGCCCAGTAAAACGGCTAAAAAAACTATTTTTTTAAAACGCGAGAAGTGGGAACGCATAAATATAAATAAAAAAAGTAAAAAATTATTTTTTCGCCGACGAGCTGGCAACAACATCGCTGCTGCTGGCACCCTGATCAGCGGTCGCCTGCGTTAAAGACTCCTGATAAATCTTGATCAGATCCTGATCGCTAATTTGTTTGAGCATATTGGGGTCGGCACCGCCTTGAATCATTAAGGCGCGAATGGAAGCGGCATCGCCTTGACCGCTTAAAATATTTTGCAAAGCGGTAGTTTGGCCCTGATCAAGAGTGCTTAGGTTAATTGAAGAGCTAGCCGTGGAAGCGGCCGTACTAGTCCCCTTCAAACGATCGGGAATTTCTAGCGCACTGCTCGCTATCGGCGTGCCGCTGGCGGTAGCAGCGTCCTGCTGAGTCATTAGGTTTGTCAAATCATCTTGCTGGCAATTTTTTCCCTGACAAATAAGGGCTGACTGATTTTTCTCAACTGGCGTCCCGACGTCAAAGGGCTTGGTCAAGCGCGTTTGCAATTGCCAATACGCCCCAAGAAACGCAAAAATCGCCACGCCTCCCAAGGCAACAATGGCGACTTTTTGTTTTTTATCAAATTCCCGCATAGGCTATGGATAAAGAAAAAATATTTGCCTAAATTATACCATAAATTTCTTCAAACCAGCAAATAAATTTTCCCAATCTTCCAGCCGCAAATCTTCCGCGCGGACGCGAGGATTAAACGCCAGCTTTTCCATCAATTCTTCAACAATTTTTTTATCTTCGCCCTTTAGTTTTAGTCCGCCGCAGAGATTATTTTTGAGCATCTTCCGCTTGGCGGCAAAACCGATTTTGGCTAAGCGGAAAAATAATTTTTGTTCCTCGCTGGAGTATTTGTTTTTCTTAATAGTAATTTTCAAAATGGCACTGTCCACTTTGGGCTCCGGCCAGAAATTACCGGCCTTCACCTCCTTGATGATTTGCGGCGTGCCATAAAATTGCACTGACAAGGCCAAAAGGCTCATGTCCGGGGCTTGCGCCACAATTCTTTCCGCCACTTCCTTTTGCAACATCAAAACCATGATTCCCGGGCGGTTATTGGAACCCAAAAAAGTGCGCAACAGAATTGAGCTGATATTATAGGGGATATTGGCCACGATTTTATAGGGGCCGATATTTTCCGGGTTAAACTTCAAGATGTCCTGATTAACAATCTCCACATTTTCCACGCCCTGCGAATCAATCGCGATTTTCAAAACCGCCGCCAAGCGGTCATCAAGCTCCACGGCAATTACTTTCTTGGCCTGCTTGGCGAGCTTGGCCGTGAGAAAGCCCAAGCCGGGACCGACTTCCACAATAGTGTCCTCGGATGAAATATCGGCGCTCGCGACAATCTTGTCATAAACACCTTCGGTCACCAAAAAATTCTGGCCTTTGGAGCGCTGGGGGCTGATTTCGTAAATCCGGCAAATTTCTTTCATTTGCTTGAGTAAATCCATATAACAAAATTGATTATTTAATAATAGTGGCAATGGCCAGCCAGGCGATAAGAAGCCATTGGCAAAAATAGATCACCGTGACATTTCGGCTCAAATAAGCCAAAAAGTCTGGGATTTTTGTCTTTGGCAAGTGGGTAATTAAACTGGCGGAAAATAAACTATAAATAATAATAGCGACGGACAATAAGCTCCAACCAAAACTATTGTGAATATAGGATGAATTAGAAAAATCTAAATTTATCAGAGAAAAAATCGTCCCCAAAATAATAACTGGAATCATCTTGAGCGGAATGCTCCGATAAAATAACCCCTTATCTTTGGCTTCTGCCAAATAATTACCGAAATAAAAACCAACCACTGAATAAAAAAAACAAGGGAAAAATGGGAATAAAATGCAGCTACCCACGCCCGTAAAAACACCTATAAAATATTCTCCAAAAAATCCCGCTAGATTAAACCGGTGCAAAATTGGCGTGAGCAAAACTACCAAAAGCGCTACCGCTAAATAGTAATCGGTTTTAACTTTCCGCCATTTCAAAAAGGCAATGCCCGCCAAGCTGAGCCCGGCAATCTGAAAAATATCAATCTCTAACAAATAGAAAATTGGCGGCCATTTATAAAGAATGTTTTCCGGGTTATTTATTAAACCAAAATGCTGCAACAAAATAATCGGCAGAAAAAAACGTAAAGCGGAGAGAACGTATCCGAGAATAATCAATTTAAGACCTCTAAAAAATAGCTGGCGCGGACTATTCCGGCGAGAACTGACTATATTGGCTCCGAGGAGGAACAAAAAGACAGGCGCTACTAAAAAATTTCCTAAAATAAGAACAAAATAATTTAAAACTGGCGTATTAAATCGGCCAGCAAAAATAAGCAGCCACAAGTGCTGGGCAACCATCAAAATAACCGCTATTCCGCGAACGATATCAAACTCCCGATTCCTCTTTGTTTGTGGCCGTGCAACCCGTAAAATCATCGCCAAAGATTATCGCCGCCAGAAATAGGCGGCAATAAAAAAATTATTTCCTCCCTATCTCACCACGATGTTTATCAGCCGGCCGGGCACAAAGATTGTCTTCATGATTTCTCCTTCGGCCAGCCATTTTTTGACATTTTCATCTTCCCTGACCAGAGCCAAGATTTCATCTTCCGAATTTTTGGCGGCCACCAAAATGTTGGCGCGCAATTTTCCGTTAATTTGCACTGCTAAATTAATTTGGTCGTTAACCAATAACTCCTCAGCAAATTGCGGCCAGGCTTCTTGAGAAATACTGCTCTCATGGCCGAAACCCTGCCACAACTCTTCGGCGAGATGCGGCGCGAAAGGCGCCAGCAATTTAACAAACATCTCCGTATTTTCTAGCGACAAAGGCCAAGACTGCTGCTGATTGCGATAATCAACTAGTTCATTGGCCAAAATCATCATTGCGGAAATGGCGGTATTAAATTTGAAATCCTCAATGTCAGCGCCGACTTTCTTGATGGTTTTATGAAGCAAAGAAACGGTTTTTTCTTCATCGTGACGCGGTAAATCAGTTGAGAGAGAATAGACTTTTTCCAAAAAACGACGGACACCAATAATTCCCTGACTATTCCAGGGTTTCATGTCCTCGAGCGGGCCCATGAACATTTCGTAGAGGCGCAAAGAATCGGCGCCATGGCTAGCAATCAGGTCGTCGGGGTTAATGACGTTGCCTTTGGATTTGGACATTTTATTGCCGTCTTCTCCCAGGATAATTCCCTGCTGGCGCAACTTCAAAAACGGTTCGGTAAAATTTAAATACCCGAATTTGTGGAGCACTTTCGTGAAGAAACGAGCGTAGAGCAAATGCAAAACGTTGTGCTCGGCCCCGCCGAGGTACAAATCCACCGGCAGCCAATGAGCTAATTTTTCCGGAGCGGCAAAAATTTCTGTATTTTTGGGATCGGCATAACGTAAATAATACCAGGAAGAACAGACGAAAGTATCCATCGTATCGCTTTCGCGCCGGGCTTTCTGCCCGCATTTTGGGCACTGAACTTGGTTGAATTTCTCTGAGTATTTCAGGGGCGATTCGCCGGTCGGACGAAAATCAATGTCGTCCGGCAAAAGCACGGGTAAAGCGCTTTCCGGCACTGGCACCTCGCCACAAGTATCACAATGGATGATCGGAATTGGCGCCCCCCAATAACGTTGGCGAGAAACACCCCAATCGCGCAAGCGGTAATTGACTGTCTTGCGGCCATAACCTTTTTTAACCAGCCAGTCAGCCAGGCGGCCGCGCGCTTCCATAGACTGCAGGCCAGTGAATTCACCGGAATCAATCAATTCGCCATCCTCCACAAAAATATCGTCAAAATCCTCATCTTCTGACTCAGAATCATCGTCCTCGTCTTCAATTACCGGCCGGACCGCTTCTTTGATTCTTAGCTTGTATTTATTGGCGAATTCAAAATCTCTTTCATCGTGAGCGGGGACAGCCATAACGGCGCCCGTGCCATAGGAACCGAGAACGTAATCGGCCACGAAAACCGGCACCACTTCGTCGGTAAAAGGATTGACGGCTTCCAAGCCAGAAAGGATAACACCGCTTTTGTCTTTGTTTAAATCGGTGCGCTCTAAATCAGTTTTGCGCTTCACCGCTTCCAAATATTCTTCCACTTCGGCGAAATTTTTAATCTTGCTCCGCAGTTCTTGAATCAACGAATGCTCTGGCGCTAAAACGACATAGGTACAACCGAAAATGGTATCCAGACGCGTGGTGAAAACTTCAATTCTCGCGGTCAAATTTTCTCCGGCCAGGCGAAGTGGGAAATAAATTTCCGCCCCTTCACTGCGGCCGATCCAATTTTTCTGGGCAGCTTTGGCTGAATTCGGCCACTCTAATTCATTTAGACCGCCTAGGAGCCCTGGAGTTTTTTTACCATTTACCTCAAAATCTTCAATAAAATCGGTAATCTTAAAAAACCACTGGGAAAGATTCTTTTGAATCACCGGATTACCACAGCGTTCGCAAACGCCATCCTCCGCCTGTTCATTGGCTAAAACCGTCTGGCAGCTTTCACACCAATTCACTTTGGCTTCTTTTTTGTAGGCCAGGCCATTCTTGTAGAGCAAAAGAAAGATCCATTGGGTGAATTTATAGTATTCCGGCGAAGAAGTGTTGATACAGCGTTCCCAGTCATAGGAAAGACCGAGCGCCTTCATTTGGGCAATAAAATTAACAATCGCCTTCTCGGTGGTTTGCGTGGGGTGGATGCCCGTCTTGATGGCATAGTTTTCCGCTGGCAAACCGAAGGCGTCAAAGCCCTGGGGATGTAAAACCGCAAAACCTTGCGCCCGCAAATAACGAGCGTAAATGTCGGTGGCAGTGTAGGACTCCACGTGGCCGGCATGCAAACCAGCGCCAGACGGATAAGGAAACATGTCTAAAACATATTTCTTCTCTTTGGCCGGGTCTTCGTCGGTTAAATACAGTTTATCCTTCTGCCATTTCGCCTGCCATTTTTTTTCTATTTGCTGGTGGTCGTACATATAATTCAATTAATCGAGATTTAAAATCGTATCATTTTTTAGCTCCTAATCGTATCATTTTTGATACGATTTAATAAAATCAGCTAAAATTTCAGCCCCTCGACCTCAATTCCCACGGGCGCATGATCGGAGCCGGAAACCTGGTCTAGAATGAAGGCTTTTTTGATATATTGTTTAATTTTAGCTGAAACACAGAAATAGTCAATCCGCCAACCGACGTTTCTCTCCC
>CAIMEI010000022.1 GCA_903839955.1 Candidatus Falkowiibacteriota bacterium
AAGAAATTCCCGAGAAGGGGACCGTCAACATAAATTGTTGGCGGTTTTTTTATTGGTCTTACCGTTTAAGAAGAGAAGTCGATATTAATATTTTTGGAGCTACTGTTTTTGTTGTAAGTAAAAATTGAAGATTTATACAATTTTTACCTCAGAAAAAACCCGTAGCGATAAAAATATTAAAATCGACGCCGTTAATTTTCGCCCCAGAAAATGCCTCATGGCCAAATGTATAATAAATAATTTTATGTTATAATGAAAAAAATATGAAAAATGATCAATTTTTAAAAAATTTGCCTTGGCCGAAGATTTTTTCCCGCCTCTTCGAATTTTCACTCCTGGCTTTGATTTTTGGCGTGCCGCTTTATTTGTCTCTTCTTTTTAGGGTTAGCAATATTTTTGATCTAACCAAGCTGTTTTGGCTGCGGATTTGGCTTTTTGCCGCCGCCTTCTTTTTACTGGCTAAAATAACGGCTTTGGCGCTGAGGCGGGAGGAAATTTATTGGCCTGGTTTTTTGAGTAAACTGAAAATTTATTGGCCGTCCTTATTGCTTATCGCTTTCTTGGGCCTTTCTCTTTTGTGGAGCCAGGACGCCTTTCAGTCTTTCTTTGGTTCTTACTATCGTAACGCCGGAATCGGGAATTGGTTTTGCTATTTTCTGCTGGCTTTTTTGGTGAGTGTTTTTCTGGCCAATGATGGTCCCGAAAAACTGAAGCGGAACACAAAAAATTTGGTGGGCACAATTACTTTGTCGTCTTCCGTCGTGGCTTTTTACGCGGCCTGCCAATATTTCGGTTTTGATTTTATGACCTGGCAAGAGCCGGCGGTCATTACGCACCGCGCCTGTTCCACGCTTTTTCAGCCCAATTTCCTAGCCTCATTCTTGCTACTCAGTATTCCCCTGGCTTTTCTCGGTGCTTTTTTGGTCAAGAAAAGAATTTTTAAAATTATTTATTTTCTGGGCGGCGCTTTGCAAATTGCCGGCCTGGTTTTTTCCGGCAGCCGCGGTGCTTGGATTTCCTTTTTGCTGGCCTTGGTAATTTTAGCCGTTATAATATTTTGGCGAAAAAATACTTTAGCCAAAAAAACTTGGCTCCTCGTGGGTGTTTTGCTGGTTATTGTTTTGGCACTTTTGGCCTTATCCCGAAATCAGCGCTTTCAGCAGGTGGCGAATTTGTCCGAAGGCAGTTCGGCTTATCGGGCCGATATTTACCAGGCGGCTATTTTTCAAATCAAGGAGCGTCCCTGGCTGGGCTACGGCGCGGAAAATCAAGCGGACCGCTTGGTTCGGGAGTATCAGAAAGATTGGGGCGTGGTGGAATCCGTGCTTTTGTTGCCCGATCGCGTTCACAATTTGTTTTTGGATTTGGCCTTGGGTTTTGGGCTGATTGGTTTGGCAATTTGGCTCTTTTGGTATGTTTCGTTATTCCGGCTTTTGACGCTGGCTAGCAGGAAGTCGGAAAACTATGCACCCGCGCTCGCCTTGGGCTTGGCCGTTTTTTCTTATCTTTTTTCGCTGATGTTTAGCTTTTCGGTGGTGACCACGGAAGTTTACTTCTTTGTTTTACTTGGCTTGTCCTGGTCTTTGGCGGTGCCGGCGAGCAAGAAAAAATTGTCTTTTAATTCCAAGAAAGGACTGCCTCTTATTTTGTTGATGATTTTTAGCGCCGGCCTTTTTATTTTTTCAATCCGGGCGGTGCTGGCGGACAATTATTTTTACTATTTCAATGCTTCCTGGGGTCGCCATCAGTACGCTAATGCCCTGCAATGGCGAGAAGAGCTTGTCGGCCTGGGACTGCCAGATCGGGATTACCGCAAAATGATGCTCTCGACCATGGTTTCTTCACAGGGCGGCTATCAGGGAGAAACGATTAGGCCGTTGATTTTTAGTATTGCCCAAGAGGACGGAAAATATCTCAATCCAAAAATTTGGAATGATGCGCAGGTCCTCGTGGAATCCGCCGCTTTCCGCGGTGATTATGAGCGAGCCGAACAATTGAGCAAGGCTTGGATCGCCATCGCTCCTTCTTATCCGAAATCCTATTTTTTATCGGCTTTCATGGAGATGTCGGCCGGAAAATATCTGGAGGCGCGGGCGCTTTTGGGTTCAGCGCTTAATCTTTTGCCGGATGTCGGCGACCAGCGCTTGAATGATAGTCATCGCCGCGATTTGCAAATGGTGAAGAGCGAAATGTTTTTTGCCTTCGGCCAGGACGAGGAGAAGCTGGGCGATTTCCGCATGGCTTCGGATTTCTATGGCCTATGCTATTTGAGCAACAAACAGAACGTGGCCGCTTTAGAGCGGATCGCTTATTGCTTTGACCAGCTGAAAGAGCCGACGCGGGCGCAAGCGATTCGCGAGATGATTAAAGATAATTCTCAACGTTAAATATGTATCAACTTTTTGTTTTTTATTTTTTTGCTCTCGGCGCTATTTTCGGCAGTTTTTTGAGCTGCCTGGCCTGGCGTTTGTATCAGGAAAAAAGTGCTTGGCCAGCCTCGCGCTGTGATTCCTGCGGCCGCCATTTGAAATGGTTTGAAAATATTCCCGTGCTTAGCTATTTAGCCTTGCGCGGCCGCTGTTCTTCTTGCCATAAAAAAATTAGCTGGCAATATTTTGCCGCCGAAGTTTTTGGCGGATTATTATTTGCCGCTGCTTTCCTGTTGTTTTTTCGAGATCAAACTTATTTTTCCGCGATCCTTCCTTCTTGGCGTCAGTGGCTAGAAATATCTCTCCAGCTTTTGTCTTTGGCGGTTCTGTTTTTTGTGATGATTTATGACGGCCGCTATTATTTAGTGTCCGTGCCGTTTGTTCTGGGCTCGGCTTTGCTTATCTTTTTAATCAGCCTGGGGCTGGGAGTTTCTTGGTTTATGCCCTTGATTACGGCGGCAATTGGCGGCGCTTTTTTTCTGGTGCAGTATTTATTAACCAGAAAGAAAGGGATTGGCGAAGGCGATATTTATTTGGGCATCCTGCTCGGCTTTATTTTTCCGGATTTTGCCCAGCTCGCCTGCGCCCTGGTTCTTTCTTATGTGGTGGGAGCAGTCTGTGCCTTGACCTTAATAACCTTCGGACAGAAAAAGCTCAGCAGCCGTCTGCCGCTTGGTTTTTTCTTGGCACTGGGCGGAATGGCCACCGTCCTTTTCGGGACATCCCTGCTTAATTGGTATTTAGGCTTATTGTAGAGTTTCAATAAATTTACTATAATGTAAATACTAAGTAGTTTTTAAGGCGGTCTCTTCGCCTTAGTTTCTAATTTTAACTATGAAAGACAATATCATCGCGGGTTTGGACATCGGTTCAACGGAAATTCGGCTAGTTATCGGCCAGAAAATCAATGGCTTAGCCGGAGAAGAATTGCAGATTATTGGTGCCGTTTCCGTGCCGACCGCTGGTGTCAGCCGCGGCGTCGTCAATAGTATTGAGGAAACCACTTCCTCCATTTCAGCTTGCCTTGAAAAGGCGGAGCGCCTCGTCGGCGTACCAATCAATACAGTCTCCGTTTCCATCAATGACCCCTACATCAAATGCGAACGCAGCAAAGGCGTTGTCGCCGTCAGCAAAAGCGATGGTGAAATCGGTGAACACGACGTGGAGCGGGCGATTGAGGCGGCCAGAGCGATGGCCGTGCCAGTGAACTACGAAATTCTGCACGTCATGCCCATCAAGTTCGCCGTGGATAGCCAGGATGACATCAAAGACCCGATCGGCATGAGCGGCATTCGTCTGGAAGTGGAAATTTTGATTATTCAGGGCCTGGGCAGCCAGCTAAAAAATTTAACCAAGGCGATTCATCGCACTGGTTTGGAAATTGAAGATTTGGTGGTCTCGCCGTTGGCGGCAGCCGAAGCCGTGCTGAGCACCAAGCAGAAAGAATTGGGAGTAGTCTTGGTTAACCTCGGCTCTTCCACCACCTCTTTGGCAGTCTACGAAGAAAGGAACTTGATTCACACCGCCATTTTACCGATTGGCGCCGAACACATCACCGCGGACGTGGCCCTGGGCCTGCGCTGCCCCATTAATTTGGCGGAGCGCATCAAGCGCGAATATGGCAGCACCTTGCGTGAGGGCCAGAATCAGGACGAAGAGATTGATATTCGCGATTTAGTGCGCGAAGAAGAAGTTCACGATGACATCGAAACGGTTTCCAGGAAATATATTGCGCAAATTATTGATGCGCGCGTGGAAGAAATTTTTGAAAAAATTGATAATGAGCTCAAGCGGATTGACCGCTCGGGAATGTTGCCGGCCGGAGTGGTTTTTGTCGGCGGCGGCGCCTATTTGGAGAATTTGGTAGAAAGTGCTAAAAAGAAACTGCGCTTGCCGGCTTGCGTCGGCACGGCCAGAAACATCAAGACCGTTATCGATAAGGTTTCGCGTCCGGATTTCTTGAGCGCCCTGGGACTAGTGGTTTGGTCGGGGCACAACACCTTCGGTCCGACAGGCGGCGGGAACTTCAAAAAGAATGTTAACGACATTTTTGGTAAGGCGCGCGGTATCTTCCAGAAAATAATGCCGAAATAAAAAATAATTTACATATACTATGGCTGAAGTAAAACCAGAGGTAGAAACTTTTGCAAAAATCAAAGTAGTCGGCGTCGGTGGCGGTGGCGGCAGTGCGGTAAATCGAATGATTGAAAGCGGCATTAAGGGCGTGGAGTTTGTGGCCATCAATACTGATATTCAGGCTCTCCACTACAACAAGGCCAGCGAGAAAATCCATATCGGCAAAACAGTCACGCGCGGTTTGGGTGCCGGTATGAATCCAGAGCTCGGTAAAGCGGCGGCGGAAGAAAATCAAAATGAAATCCGCGAATCGCTCAAGGGCTGCAACATGGTTTTTGTCACCTGCGGCATGGGCGGCGGCACCGGTTCGGGGGCTTCGCCAATTGTGGCGGAAATCGCCCGTGAATTGGGCGCTTTGACCGTGGCCGTGGTCACCAAGCCATTTGCCTTTGAAGGCGGCCAGCGCAAAAACATTGCCGACCGGGCTTTTGCGGAGTTGGCTGATAAGGTAGACACCATCATCACCGTTTCCAACGACAAGTTGCTGCAAGTAATTGATAAAAAAACTTCTCTCTTGGAAGCTTTTAATATTACCGACGATGTCTTGCGCCAAGGAGTGCAGGGAATTGCCGAAATCATCACCGTCCCCGGCGTCATCAACGCCGACTTTGCCGATGTCAAAGCGGTAATGTCCAACGCCGGCTCAGCGCTGATGGGTATCGGTCAGGCGAGCGGTGAAAATCGGGCCGTGGAAGCGGCGCGCGCGGCGATCAACTCCAATCTTTTGGATATGTCCATCGACGGGGCGCGCGGTATCGTCTTTACTATCACCGGCGGCGTGGATTTGAGTATGGCCGAAGTGAGCGATGCCGCCAAAGTGATTACTTCAGCGGCCGACGAAGAGGCCAAGATCATTTTTGGCGCGGTTATCGATGAAGATTTGAAAGATGTGATTAAAATCACCGTGGTGGCCACCGGCTTTGACGGTAAGGCCAACACCAAGCCAGGTGAAAGCCATAAGAGCTATTCGCCGAACCACTTTATTGAAAATGAATTAGAAAAAGATAATCCTCACGCTTGGGCCGACAAAAACAAGAGCGGCCTGCCACCCATCAAGGCCTCGCAAATCAAGCCCTTGGTCTCTCCGGTTAAGCCCGCAGAACGCAAAGAGATCAGCGAGGATGAAGAGGATTTGAACACCCCGACCTTTGTCCGCAAAAATCTTTTTGGCGCCAAGCCGCCAGTCAAAAAAGAAGAGCCGGAGGAGGATGAGGATGATGACCTGAGCATTCCAGCGTTTATTCGCAAGAGAATGAATTAGTGTAAATTTTGAATAAATAGAAAAATAGGGCCTAAAACCCTATTTTTCTTAAATTATTGGTACATATTTTTATTTGGCATGTTTTTATGGACAAAGAGAAGATTTTTGCCTTGGCAAAAGCGGAGGTCGCCACAACTTGTGAACAAATCAAAGAGGCTTTCTTGAGAACCGAAAGCTGGCTTGATAATGCAGTAAGCAAACATCGGCATACTCATGGCGCTGATCGCATTGTTGAGGGGCAATTAATCGAATTTAACAGCCGGCGCTTCGAAGAGCTTCGGTATCTCAAGGGTTCTCCTTATTTTATCCGTTGCGACGTCTTGATGGATGGCAAGCAAGAGGAGGAGATTCTCTGTTTTGGTAAATTCAGTTTTAGCGAAGGCGGGGTTTATTCCTGGGTGGTGCCGGCCTCTTCAGTGCGCTTTGAAAACCCTGGCCCAGTGCAATATCTTCGCCCCGACGGAACTATTCAGCGCGCCCAGTTAAGGCGCAAGGATCAGTTTATGATTGTTGATGGGCAAATAAAGTTTTTAGCGACGGAATCTCTTGGTTTTCCGCGGGAATTGATTTACCAAGATCAGTTTTCCAACCGAAAAACGGGCTTTGTCTTGCCGGAAATTGTGGCGCAAATGGAAAAAGCTCAAGATCAGGTTATCCGCGCCAATCATCTTGGCCCCATGCTCATTTCTGGACCAGCTGGTTCTGGTAAAACCACCCTCGCTCTCCATCGCGTGGCCTATCTCTTGCAATCGCCAGACTTGGCGGATATTTTTTCTAGCGAAACTATTCTAGTACTAGTGCAAGATAGCGGCACCAAAAATTATTTTAGTGCTCTTTTGCCAGGATTGGGAATAAATAATGTTTCCATTTCCACTTTTTCAGAATGGGCGCTCTCCATCCTTCAGGCGCCAGCCGAATATAAAACAAGAATTGGTCAAAACGAAGAGGAGCGAGATGAGTATGAATACGCTAAGTTGGCGACCTTAAGCGAAGAGGCGAGCGGAGTTTATGATTCGGAAAATATCTACTCATTATTAGCTAAGGCTTATTGGCCGTCATTGGATGAAAAACAGCGGGGCATTTTTAAACAGCAAGAAAAAGATGGTGTTTTGGATAAAATAGACTTAACACTGCTCTTGAAAATCTATCGGAAAACGAATGGCAGCCTTGGGGTGCCAAAAGATTACTACGAAGAGCTGGAGAATGGAAAAATAAAGAAAAGACGCTCTTTTGTTTCTCTCTATTATTCTTTGGCAATCATTGATGAATTTCAAAATTATTTGCCAGAACAGCTTAAGCTCATTAAGTCTTGTTTGAGCCGCGGTCCTCAGGCGCTGGTTTATGTGGGCGACATGGCTCAACAGGTCCAGCTGGGCACTATTCAAAATTTTCAAGATATCAATGAAGATATTCAAACTGATCGTCGAGTAGTCCTGCAAAAAGTTTATCGCAATACGCGTTCTATCTTGGAGTATATTGCTAAATTGGGCTACGAAGTGGAAATTCCCGCCGGCATCAAAGAAGGTCAGCCGGTAGTCGAGGAGAGAGTTGCTGGTAATCAAGAAGAAATTTCTTTTATTCAAAAAATATTAAAGAATAAGGCTGTGGTTTCTGTCGGTATCCTGGCTAAAAATAAAGATTGGTTGATTGCGCACAAAAAAGCCTTCGCCGATAACGCCAATATTCACGTTATGACAATGAATGAGGCGCAGGGCGTTGAATTCGAGGCGGTTTTTTTGGTTGGGTTGGATCACGCAACTTTCGCGGTGGAATATTCTGGGGAAAATTCATCAAACTTGATTCGCGAAAAGCATAAAATTAACCAAGACCTGCTATACGTTGCGCTAACACGTGCTATTTCCGAGCTGTATGTCCTTGGCTCTGCCTTGTTAAGCGAAATTAGCCGCTAAATTCTATTAGGGTTTTTGAAATTAAGATTGAGATCCCGGGCGCGCCTTTCCGGGATTTTTATTTTTTGAGTATCTTTTACTTATACACAGAATTTTTTAGCCCCTGTCAAAGGGTATTTTTTCTCTCTAATTTTCGCGCGTTTTCGCCCCTTTTAATGGGTGGTAAATTCTGCTAAAATGTAAATTGAGCACAACATTTAGTGGTAAGAGCAAAAAAGCCCCACAAAATGTTGAATTTATTCCAAATTTATGAAATGCCCCATTTGTTACTTTGATGACACTAAGGTCGTGGATTCGCGAGTCGCCGCGGACGGTCTTTCCATTCGCCGCCGCCGGGAATGTTTGAAATGCGGTTTCCGCTTTTCAACCTACGAAGAAGTTGAACTGTTGGATTTGGCAATCGTCAAAAGAGACAGCCGCCGCGAGTCATATAGCCGCGAGAAATTAGTGAGCGGCCTCAAAAAATCTTTTGAGAAGCGGCCGATCACCGAAGATGATTTCAAGAAGCTGGTCCACTCCGTGGAAAGAGAAGTTCAGAAATTGAAGAAAAACGAAATCACTTCCCGCCAGCTCGGGGCAATCGTCATGAAACAGCTCAAGAAAGTCGATCAAGTCGCCTACATCCGCTACGCCTCAGTCTACGAATCTTTCAAGGATGCCCAGGAGTTTCGCAAAGAATTAAACAAACTAATTAAAGAAAAAAAATAATAAAAATTCCTATGTCTGAAGCGATTACCAAAATCAGGAAAAGGTCCGGCGACATTGCCTCTTTCTCCGAAGAAAAAATCTTGAAGGCGCTCACCAATGCCGAAAAAGCGGTTGATGAGTATGACGAGGCGGAAGTAAAAAAATTGGCCGACGCCGCAGTTACCAAAATCAACAAGAAGTTCCACCCCAATAGCATCCCGGCCGTAGAAGAAATTCAGGATGTGATTGAAGAAGTTTTAATTGAAAACCGAAAAATCAAAGTCGCCAAGGCCTACATTTTGTACCGCGAACAGCATCGCCAAGTTCGCGACATCACCCACGCCACCGCCGATGAAAAACTGATGGAAGATTATTTGGGCCGTGCCGATTGGCGCTTGAAGGAAAATAGCAACATGAGCTTTTCCGTTCAGGGTTTGAATAACTACCTCGCTTCCGCCATTTCGGCCCGCTATTGGCTGAACAAACTTTATCCCGAAAACATTCGTCTGGCCCACGTGAATGCCGATTTGCACATTCATGACCTGGGCATGCTCGCGCCTTATTGCTGCGGCTGGGACTTGAAAGATTTGCTGATCCGCGGTTTCGGCGGCGTCAAAGAAAAAATCCAGAGCAAGCCCGCCAAGCATTTCCGCACTGCCCTCGGCCAAATCGTGAACTTTTTCTACACTTTGCAAGGAGAAGCGGCTGGCGCCCAAGCCTTTGCCAATTTTGATACTTATCTCGCCCCCTTCATCCGTTTTGATCATTTGAGCTACGAAGAAGTGAAGCAGGGCTTGCAAGAGTTCATGTTTAACGTCAACGTGCCAACGCGCGTTGGTTTCCAGACGCCTTTCACCAACGTCACCTTGGATGTGACACCGTCCAAAATGATCGGCGAAGAGAATGTGGTTATCGGCGGCAAAGCGATGCCGGAAAAATACAAAGATTTTCAAGACGAAATGGACATGTTCAACAAGGCCTTTGCGGAAGTGATGATTGAAGGTGATTCCACAGGACGCGTTTTCGGCTTCCCAATCCCAACCTATACCGTCGACAAAGAATTTGATTGGGATAGAGAATGCTTGAAGCCAGTTTGGGAAATGACTTCCAAATACGGCGTGCCTTACTTTTCCAATTTTGTGAATTCCGACATGAACCGCGACGACGCCCGCTCCATGTGCTGCCGTTTACGTTTAGACAACCGGGAATTGCGCAAGCGCGGCGGCGGCCTCTTCGGCGCCAATCCTCTGACCGGTTCTTTGGGGGTGGTAACCATCAATTTAGCCCGTCTCGGCTACCTTTCCAAAGACAAAGAAGAATTCAAAGAACGCTTATTAAAACTAATGGAAGTGGCCAAGGAAAGTTTGGTCATCAAACGCAAGGTGATTGAAAAATTCACTCTCGACGGCCTGTTCCCTTATTCCATGTTCTATTTGCAGGACATCCATGCGCGTTTCGGTTCTTATTGGCAAAATCATTTCAACACCATCGGTATCAACGGCATGAACGAAGCGTCTATGAATCTGCTCGGCAAGAATTTGGCCGATCCAGAAGGGCACCAGTTCGCCAGCGAAGTTTTGGACTTCATGCGCGAAAAATTGATGGACTATCAGAACGAAACTAATGATCTTTTCAATCTCGAAGCCACTCCGGGCGAAGGCTGTACTTACCGCTTTGCCAAGAAAGACCTGGAACTTTATCCGGGCGCAATTTTCGCCAATGATTACGCGGTCAAAAACGAAGGCGCCGATCCTTACTACACTAATTCTTCTCACATCCCAGTGAGCCACACCAACGATATTTTTACCGCCTTGGACTTGCAGGACGATCTGCAGATCAAGTACACCGGCGGCACCGTTCTGCATGGTTTCTTGGGCGAGAGAATCAAGGACCCGGAAACCACCAAAAAATTGGTGAAAAAAATTGTCTACAACTATCGCCTGCCATATTTCACCATCACTCCGACTTTCTCCATCTGTCCCAAGCATGGCTATCTCGCCGGCGAGCACAAATATTGCCCGAAGTGCGATGAGGAAATGGGCTTTGTTGGCACGACCGACGACGAACGTCGCGATGCCGGCGGCAACAACCCGACGGTTGCTAATTAAAATAATTTAAATTAAAATATAAGTACGAGTCGACCATCATTTTGTCCCCCATGCCAAAAGACAAATCGTGGTGACCAGAAAGAAAAATATGAGTCCAATTAAGACCGAACGCCAAGAATGCGTAGTTTATAGCCGAGTCGTCGGCTGGCTGACCCCGGTGCAGAATTTCAACAAAGGGAAAGCAGCCGAGTTCAAGGATCGCAAGACCTATCAAGTAGAAAATTCTTGCTGTTAAAAACATAAAAAGTGGCTTCCTCGGGATGCTTGAAAATAGGCAGAGCGATCTTTCGGATTTCCCGATAGCCCGCGAAACCTTATGAAAATTGGAGGATTAGAAAAATTAAGCTTGTTGGACTATCCCGGTAATTTATCCGCGATTATTTTCACCACCGGCTGTAATTTCCGTTGCCACTTCTGCTACAATCCCATGCTTGTCTGGCCCTCTACGGAGTCGGGCGGGATCGAATATAGGAACAAAGGTTTTTCACCGATTGCGGAGGAGGACCTTTTTCTTTTTCTCAAAAGCCGGCAGGGAAAATTGGACGGCGTGGTGATCACTGGCGGCGAGCCGACGATGCATGCCGACTTGCCTCAGTTTATTCAAAAAATCAGGGAGCTGGGATACAAGATAAAATTAGATTCCAACGGCACCAATCCAGAAATGCTGAAGCGCGTAATTGCTGAAAAATTAGTGGATTATTTGGCCATGGATTTGAAGGCGCCCTTTGCCAAATACGAGGCAGTCGTCGGTGTTCCGGTTGATTGCCAGAAGCTAAGAGAAAGTGTTAAAATAGTGATGGAAAGCGGTCTCCCCTACGAATTTCGCACCACGGTGACGCCGGGATTGTTGAACAAGGATGATTTCTCGGAAATGGGTCAAATAATTCAGGGTGCCGATGTCTGGTATTTGCAAAAATTCAAGTCGGACACCGACCTGGTTGACCCTCTATTGCAGGGCAAACGATCCTTCACGGACCAAGAAATGGAAGAAATGGCCGCGCTTGGCGGGCAATTTGTTAAACTTTGTCAATTAAGATAATTTTATGTCCGAAGAAATCACTAAAAACGAAGAAGCGCTCCAAGAGCTGTTGAAAAAAAACCTCGCTCTCAGCGAGGAAATGGCCGAAAGTGTCAAAAAAATCCGCAGCTACATGAAGTGGCAGAATTTTTGGGCCACGGTCCGCTTGCTGGTTATTCTAATTCCCATCGCCATTGGCTTCTTATATCTGCCGCCCCTAATCAAAGGCTATTTGGCCATGTTAAAGCAATAAAAATATGAGTAGTGATATCGCCGTTTTCGCGCAAACCACTTATCGCAACGAATTCAAAAAATTCGGCATCAAGACTGACGACCGCCGCCGCCATATGTATTTGGTTGGGAAAACCGGCATGGGTAAGTCCACGATTTTGGAAAACATGATCATTGACGACATCCGGGCCGGCCGCGGCGTGGCCGTAGTTGATCCCCATGGCGACTTGGCCGAAAAAATTATTGAATTTATTCCCAGCGAAAGAATCAAAGACGTCGTCTATTTGAATCCAGCAGATATTGATTACCCAATTGCTTTCAATGTTGTGGAACAAGTTGAACCGCATCTTCAGCACTTAGTCGCTTCCGGTTTGATCGGTGTCTTCAAGAAACTGTGGGCCGATTCCTGGGGGCCGCGCCTGGAATACATTTTGCGCAACGCCATTCTGGCGATTTTGGACTATCCCGGCTCCACGCTTTTGGGCGTGGTGCGCATGCTTTCCGATAAAGTCTATCGCAAAAAAGTAGTTGCTAACATCAAGGACCCAATGGTCAAATCCTTTTGGGAAAAAGAATTTGCCGGCTATGCCGATAAATTTGCCTCCGAAGCAGTGTCCCCGATCCAAAACAAAGTCGGCCAATTTTTGTCCAGCTCTTTGATGCGTAACGTCATCGGCCAAGTGAAATCCTCTATCGACATTCGCAAAATCATGGATGAAGGGAAAATCCTAATCATGAATTTGAGCAAGGGTAGAATCGGCGAAGACAACTCCGCTTTGCTGGGAGCGATGATGATTACCAAAATCCAATTAGCGGCGATGAGCCGGGTAGATATTGATGAAAGCTTGCGTAAAGATTTTTATTTATACATTGATGAATTCCAAAACTTCTCCACCGACTCCTTCGCCAACATTCTCTCGGAAGCTCGTAAGTATCGCTTGAATCTAATCATGGCCCACCAATACATTGAGCAATTAGGCGATGTTGTGAAGGCCGCGGTTTTTGGCAACGTCGGCACCTTGATTGTTTTCCGAGTCGGCGCCGGTGATGCTGAAGAATTAGTCAAAGAATTCACCCCGACTTTCACCGAAGAAGATATTGTTAATTTGCCGAAATACGAAATGTATCTGCGCTTGATGATTGATGGTATCACCTCCAATCCTTTTTCGGCTCGCGGCCTGCCGCCTTTGAAGACCGAGGAAAAAACCGGCA
>CAIMEI010000023.1 GCA_903839955.1 Candidatus Falkowiibacteriota bacterium
AGCTGGCCAGAAGAATAAATAATACTTTGCTGATATTTTTCATAAGATAAAAACTGGAGTGTTATTGAAAACTAATTAGAGCAATTGCCATCCGCGGTTAACCCGGAAAGCGCCGTCGGACTGCCGGAACAGCAAGATGAACTACCGCTATCGGCCTGACAACCAGCGCCGCCGCTCGGCTTAAAACAATTTTGGTAAATATCGCGCAGACCAGAGCCGGCTTGCGCGCTAAAAGAGCTGGCCGCTGAAAAAACCGAATGATTAATTTTCACGGTGGTGCGATCCAAAACGCCGCTAGTCAGGTCAGAGCAAATATTATTTGAGCTAACCCAATAACCAGCTGGATTGCCGAAACTGCGGATATTTAAACATTTGTGCGTAACCGTGCTGTTGCCGTTCGAAACCACTGTGGAGCCGGTCACTAAACTAGAATTCAGCATTAAGCGGTTGAATTGGATAGTGATCGGCAAATTGGCGTTCGTGTCCTTGCTATTGTAGCTCGGATCAATAGACAAAATTTGCGGCGCGTCAGTCACCATCTGATCGCTAATAAAGAAGGACCAGGAAAAATTATCACCGTTATTCTTGTCGCCGACATTTTCGTTGAAAGTATTAAAAGAGCCTTCCGTAAAAGCATTGCGGTTGCCGTCAAAGGAATTACCAGAGGCATCAAAAATTCCCCGGCCAGCCATAATATCGGCTGTCGGATAGAAAGGACCGGCATCGGACTTGGCACAAGACTTGTAAGGACTAGCCGAATAAGCCGAAGAGATGGCTGAGCAAGTAGCAAAGGGCGCCTTGGCCACGCATTGATCGTTAGTGGTACACTGCTCTAAATCGGCAGCCATTAAAATTACCTTTAAGTGAGAGCTAGCCGGCAAGCAATAAATTTTTTCCCCGCAACCATTCACGCCGCACTGGTTATCCGATAAAAATTCCAAAGTTTTGTAGTCGCTTGCTAAAGCAAAAGTGCCTTCGACATAATCGCCGACACAAGTTTTGCCATTTTGATCGCATTTTTCCGATAAACAATCGCTATTACCATTCTTGCTACAATCTTTACCGTTTCCTTTGCCACCATCGGCGTTGACCACGTATATCGTACTGCTGACATAATCAGCTGGACCAGCAATCGTCAAAGGATTAAGTTCCTTGCTGAAATTAACCTGGAGAGCTGAATTCATCGGCTGATCAGGTTTGTCTTTGGTGGTCAGTTTTTCACCGCCATTGGCGCCGCCCGAAAATTGGGTGATGTCCATGGCATCAGGGCGCACCGAAGAAATCCCCAAGGCGCCGCTCTGTTCGCCGGGGTTGGCCGTGATGGTTACCGTACTACTGACCACGCTAACTGATTTTAAATTCAAAGATGATTTTATCGCTGCTCCATTCAAAAAAGTCCCGATGGCCGTGGCCGCCGCAGTCGCTGAAGAATTACCGAAAGATAAATGCTGGCTGCCAACAATCAACTCATCGGCAGGATGCGGTTTGGTGATGGTGACGGTCCAGGAATTTCCCGCTTGAAAACCCTTTACGTCAAAACTGAAAAAATTAGGGAAAGTAACCGTGCTGACACCGGTACTATCTTTACTGGCTTGAACTGAGCCTAAAAGTTTTCCGCCCGAAGAAATTTTAAAAGCATTCACTTGATCAACGGCCGTAATCACGAAAACATCCTTTGCCCCGCCAGAAACTTCCTGATAATTATTACTCAAAGTGAAATGACCAAGCGGAACTGCCGTTCCATCGCTAGCAACCGAATCAAAAACCACCGCTTGCTCGGCTGCCACCGCCCGCTTCAAGGTGATCGTGGCGACCGCGGATTGACCATTGGCGGTGGCGACCGTGTCGGCGGCGTTATCTGGTGTTGGAAAAACCCCGTTAACACTGACCATTGGCGGCACCAAGTCCACCAAGCCATTGACCGTAAAATTCCATTCCAAATAGTTTGGCCGGCAGCTGCCGAAAATATTTTTGCCCGCCTTATTGTTTACCCTATCCGAAAAACGAACGCCATAAGGAACGGCCACATTGGCGTCACCCAAATATTCTTTGGGAATAACGACAATCGTTTTCTTATCAAAAGACAGGCCGACGGTGGCATTGGTTAAATTGGTGTTGCCGCTATCGCAACCGGACTCACCGCACTTATTACCGACATCCGTCCGAAAAATCTGAATCGCCTCGGGATTAAGATGGTTGCAGGCATTAGAACAGGCGCAAGCATTTTTGGGATTACCATCGCTTGTGCAAACTGAATTCGGATCCACTTCCTCTTTGAAGGTAACCATAATCGCCGAATTGCGCGGCACGTTGCTTCTTTCCGCACTCGGGAAAAAATTTTCCACCACGCAAGCCCCGACCGCTCCCAAGCCGAACTGCGAATTATTAATCGTGTTCTGATTGTTATTAGCACCTCCGCCGCCGCCCGAACCACCAGCCAAACGGCTGAGGACAAAAGCGGCAATACCCCAAGAAGACAAGATGATAATCAAACCGATGAGCGCATTCTTGAGAATTTTTTTGGCCGTTTCGATTCTTTCTTCCCGGCCATTACTGGTCATCCAAACAAAACCGCCGTAAATCACCAGGGAAACAGCGATGATGCCCAAAAACATCATAACCAGATTGACAATCTTGGTGGCCACCACAATCGGTGAAGTGGCACTGAGCACAATATTGCTATTTACCTGATTGACACCAGTTTCCACGCCAGCCGCTAAAGCAAAAGTGGCCGGCCAAAAAAGCGCCATTCCAAGAAGCAAGCCGGCTAACGGTTTAAAACCATTTTTCATGGGAATAAAGCTCGAGAAAATAAACCCGAGTTAATAAAATAATGAGGTAATTATCTTTGACGGCGCAGGTTTTTTGGACTACAATTTAAGAAGAAATAGACTAAGCGGTCAGTTCAAATATCTACTCTGGTCATCTTAGTTATTTTAACACAAAAAATTAAATTCGTGAAATAATTAGCACCCCCAAATGACCATTGATCGCATCATCAAAAAATTCAATGACAACAACCCCGGAGTAGATGCCGGCATTTTGCAATTGGCCTATGATTTTGCCGCCGAGGCGCACCAAGGCCAGGTCAGAAAAAGCGGCGAACCCTACAT
>CAIMEI010000024.1 GCA_903839955.1 Candidatus Falkowiibacteriota bacterium
GTTAATGAAAGGTTGTCCAAAACGATCAGTTTTTTCTTTTTTTCGCGGATAGAAAAAACCGAAAATATCCGCCCCAAAACTCCCTCATTTTTGGCAAAACCGATCTTAAATTTCTTATTAATATTTTCTAAAGCAATCCTGGTCATATTAATTCGGCGATCTTCTTTTTTAAAAGCTTAAAAACCAGCAGACCAAAACCCAAAACCAGCAGACTAGAGCTAAGCGCCCCCCAAATAATTAACGCGCCCGGATTCTGATGATAAATCACCAAATCCCTGGCGATAGTAATAAAATAGTAGAGCGGATTGGCAAGATTGAGGAAAAACAATTTGGTGCCGCTTTCTAGCGCATAGAATATCGGCGTCCCCAGCCAAATAATCCGGACGGCAAAAATCCAAATATTATCCATATCCACAAAAAAGACCGTCAAAACCGCCAGCGCCAAAGAGAAGCCAAAAATAAACAAAACAAAGGGAATGAAAAGCAAGAGATAATAAAACATCCCGACCAGGCTCAAGTGGAAATAAAGCAGAGCGGCGCAAAAAAGCAGCAGCTCAAAAAGGTGGGAAAAAATATTCTTCAAAACAATAGAAAGAATCAGCGCCTCTCTGGGAAAATTAACCGACTTTATCAAGTGCTGATTATCACGGATGATGGATTTGGTGGCCTCCAAAGTGGTGGATTGAAAAAGATTAAACATGATGATCCCCAAAAGCAGATAGAGCGGATATTCCGTAATATTATTCCCCAAGCGGTCGGCAAAAATAAAGAACAGCGAAGCAAACATCAGAATCGGATTAAGCAGATACCAAAAAATACCCAGGTAGCTCCCCTCGTTGCGCAACTTAAAATCGGCCTTCGCCAGCTGAAAGCTCAAACTCCAGGTTTTCTTAATATTTTCCAAAAAATTCTGCCCCATCAAATTTCGCTTAATTTTCCTTTATTTTAGCACGCGAAGGGGTATTTTGGAAGGAAAAGCCACCCGACTAATGCCTTTTACCTAACAAAACAACCTCGCGCAGGCGAGATTGTTTTGTTTTGTGGTCGCTAGTGGGCTCGAACCACCGACCTCTGCGATGTGAACGCAGCGCTCTAACCAACTGAGCTAAGCGACCGCTACTCTTGTAGTTTTAGCATACCTAATGCGCCCTGGTCAAGAAAGCTCAATTTATTCCCAATCCAGAACTTCCATTTGGCATTTGCGGCAATCAAAACGCAAAGGATAACGCTTCCCTTCGCGCTCCAAGGACAAGGGCTCGCGCAAACCGCTTTTGGATTTTTCGTTCTTGGGGCAATAACCGAATTCCCGCTTCAAGCAGTGCTTAGTGGTCATGAGAACTTTTCCTGCTGGTTTTTTCCCGCGGCGCATCTGCAGTTCCAGGGAATCCTCGGTGATTTCCACGCCGTGCTCGGCCCAAAATTCCCGCGCCAATTCATTGGCGACATTAAAATTATAATCAGCAGATTTTAAATAATACTTCGCTGGGTTATCGGCAAACTTCTTTTCCTGGCGGACATAAGATTTTTCCCGCAGAGCCAGCATTTTTTCACCCAGCTCGCGGCGCGCCTCATTCAAAGCGGCGCGCGGGAAAAATTTCGGGGCCGACCAATTTAAAGAAATTTCTTGGCCGTAGAACATGGTGTCGCCCCATTTGGAAAAAGCTTCTTGGGCGGCAATTTCGGCCGCTTCCGGTTTTTCGGCTAGCTCCCCGGCACCCAAAGAAACCTCGGCTTTCAAGTCATCTTCATCAGTTGCCCGAACAAAAACTTCTCCTTTTTTTTCAATAATTTCTAACTTCAAACCAATTTTTCTGGCTACTCCGGCAGTCGCCGCTTTCTCAAAAGCCAAATCCTGGTTGCAGTAAATTTCCGCTCCCACTGGCGCCTCTTCATGACGGTGCAAAAGAATGCGGTCGTCTTTGATGGCGTTAGCATAAGCGCCGTGCATTGCTCCGTCTTTACCGATGAAACAAAGGCCATCGCCGTTTTTCAGCTGATGTGCTTTATCCAAAACCAGCCAGCCGCGGCCGCTCTTTTTGACCTTGCCGACGAATTTGCCGAGTGATTTTTGACTATCCAAGGAAGCGATTGAGCCTTTGATTTTTCCGTTAATAAAGTACTCCGTGAAACCGCGATTAAAGGTTCTGGCTGGGTCAGAGATGAAGCTGGGAAAAGTTTTTCCCAAAGAAGCCCGCTGATAATTTTCACCTTGTGCAATAATTTTATTCAGTTCTTGATTAAAATGCGAAACAACGTTGGCCACATAAGAATTATCTTTCAGGCGACCTTCAATTTTGAAGGAAGTGACACCGGCTGAAACCAGGTCGCCCAACTTGGCGGCCAGGTTAAAGTCCTTCAAGGAAAGCAGAAATTTGTCGTGCGCAATAATTTGGCCCTGAGAATCACGCAGAGTGAAGGCTTGGCGGCAAAGCTGGGCGCAAGCACCGCGGTTGGCACTGCGATTCAAGGCGGCTTGCGAAAAATAGCAATGGCCGGAATAGCTAACACACAAGGCCCCGGCAACAAAAGTTTCCAATTCAATTTCCGGCGCGGCGGCGCGGATTTTTTTAATCTGGTCTAAACTCAGTTCCCGCGCCAAAATTGCCCGGTCAAAACCAATTTTTTCCAAAAACTCCACGTGTTCCGGCGCGCGGTTATCCATCTGCGTGCTAGCAAAAATCGGCAAAGGCGGCAAACCGGCTTTCAGCAATCCCAAATCTTGAATGATAAAAGCGTCCACACCGGCCTCGTAAGCGCCGCGAGCGATTTTCTGCGCTTGGGGAATTTCCTCGTCAAATAAAATCGTATTCAATACCAAATAAACTTTAACCTTGAAGAGATGAGCGAAAGTCGCTAGCTTCTTGATGTCCTCCAGACTATTGCCAGCGGCCTGCCGAGCGCCAAAATGCGGCGCGGCAATATAGACCGCGTCAGCACCCGCCAAAACGGCCAGTTTCCCAGCTTCCAAATCGCGGGCCGGGGCCAAGAGCTCTAGATTTATTTTTTTTATTTCTTGCATACAATATGGATAATAAAATAAGGCCGAAGCCTCAGATCAAAATTTGCTTAATACTTTTTCCGCCAATATTCCTTAAATAAAGTGCCCAGAGGGGGACTCGAACCCCCACTTCCTTGCGAAAACTAGCACCTGAAGCTAGCGCGTCTACCAATTCCGCCACCTGGGCATTTTATTTTAATTGTCTACACCTGAAGCTAGCGCGCCTGCCTGCCGGCAGGCAGGTCTACCAATTCCGCCA
>CAIMEI010000025.1 GCA_903839955.1 Candidatus Falkowiibacteriota bacterium
TCTATTCTTAAGAGCCAATAAAATCAGCCCGCTGGTCGCTCTGATTACCGTCGTCGGCTTAACCTATATCACCAACGGCGCCAATCTGCCGGGCATTTGGTATCTCCTGCCCTACACTTTCGGCCTAATCATGCTTTTAGCCAGTCTGACCGCCTTGAGTCTGAGAAATGAAAAGCTAGCCGGCGCTTATTCGCTATTTGCCCTAATTTTATATCCGCCAATGATAGTGTTTGTCGCCCCGCTCTGGCTGGCCTGGTGGGGTCGAAATATCCGTTCCCAAAAAACTGCCAAATACGCTGGCGCCGCTCTATTAATGGCCGCCTTAATACTGACCGTCATCATAGGAATGGCTCTTGGTGATTTTAATTTGGGAAAAATCTTTCAGGCTTTCTCGGGATATCTCATTCGCCCCAATTTGAACAACGGCATTCCCCAATTCATGATTTGGAATATTATCCCGCTTATTTTCTTGCCGCTGGTTTTGCTGGGAATGATCAAAATAATTAAGGACAAATTCTGGCCCTTTGCCGCCCCGATTTTCGCGGGCCTGGTTTGGTGGATTTTTTATTTATTTGCCGAACAAGTGGTGATTATTGAATACGCGCGCGTGGCGGCCATTACGGCCATTCTTTTGGTGCTCGCTTCCGGCTTCGGTTTGAATTATTTGCTGCAGATCAGCAGGGAAAAATACCCCGCAATTTTTCGGGAAGAAATCGTGCTGGGCGCCAAGACCTTTCTGTTGCTTTTTGTCCTACTCCTCTCTTTTTCCTACACCAATCAGCAAAACTGGGCCAAGCTTGTCCTCCGGGAAAATCCTCAAGAATACGATCAAACCGTGCCGCCCGCCTCACCGGCTAATACTTATCTGCGCGCCGACGACTTGCAGCTTTTTGCGGGCCTCCAGCAAAAAATCTTTATTGCTCCGCCCTGGAAGGGGCTGGTTATTGGCGTGGCCACTAATAATTTCCCCCTGCAAACCAAGCCTTCCACCATCACTAATCAAATAATTTCTTACGGCGATTTTCTGGCCGCAAATTGCGCCGGCAAAAATAAGCTGGCTCAAGAAAATAATCTTGATTACGCCTATAGCAAACCCTTCAATTGCCCTCGCTTCAAATTTGTCGGTCGTAGCACGGAAGACTTATTTTTATACCAATTTCAAAAATATTAAAGCCGATACTCTGAAACAATTTCTGGCGCTCCTCCTTGGCGAACAATCCTCCCCTTCTCCAGTAAAATCACCCGGTCGCAGTATTTTCCCACCATCTCCAAATCATGGCTAACCAAAATCACTGAGGCCTGGCTGTTTTTCACCAGGTCTTTTATTTTATTGGCGCTTTTGCTGCGGAAGTCCTCATCGCCAACCTCAAAGACCTCATCCAATAAGAGAATATCCGGATCGGCAAAAATCGCGATAGAAAAAATCAGGCGCTGCACCATCCCGGAGGAAAACTGATAAATTTTCGTCTCCACGAATTCCGCCAGCTCGGCAAATTCCACAATACCCTGGAATCTTTTTTTTATTTCCCGATAGCTCAGGCCGAAAAGCGCGCCGACCAAAAAAATATTTTCTTTCATCGTCAATCGCTCCTTGAGGCCAATATTGAGATTGATGAGCGAGATGACTTTGCCATTGAGTTTAATTTTTCCGGAGTCAGCCTGAAAAATACCAGCAATAATGCGCAAAAGAGTGCTTTTGCCGGAGCCGTTTTTCCCGATAATACCCAGGATTTCGCCAGCGTTCACGGTTAATGAAAGGTTGTCCAAAACGATCA
>CAIMEI010000026.1 GCA_903839955.1 Candidatus Falkowiibacteriota bacterium
CCCAAAATCAGCAATCCTTTCGGCGGCTGGGTTTATCTTAATTGGCGCCTGCTTTCCGACTTCTTGATCGCGATTTGGCTTTTGGGAATGATGTATACCACCAAGCTTTTGGATGGCGTGGACGGGCTAGTTTCCGGTTTAGGGCTAATTGGTTCTTTGGTGATTTTTCTGTTCACGCTCACGACCCGCTATTTTCAACCGGACATTGCCTGGGCCGCCTGGATTTTTTCCGGCGCGGTCGCCGGTTTCTTGGTTTATAATTGGAACCCGGCTTCTATTTTTTTGGGAGAAGGCGGTTCCTTGTTGATCGGCTATGTGCTGGGAGTCTTAGCTATTATTTCGGGCGGGAAAATCGCGATTGCTTTGCTGATTATGGGCGTGCCGATTCTAGACGTGGTCTGGACGATTATCCGCCGCCTTGCCAAGGGGAAAAATCCTTTTCGCTTCGCCGACAAAAATCATCTCCACCACCGCTTGCTAGCCACGGGGCTTAGCCAGCGGCAGACGGTGCTGATTTTTTACGCCCTCGCCTTTTTTTTCGGTATCAGCGGATTATTTCTGCAGAGCCGCGGGAAATTAATTGCCCTGTCGGTGGTTTTTCTTTTGATGCTGGGGCTGGTTATTTTTCTGTCGCGCCTCAAGGCGGCCAAGCCGCGGCTGCTCTTGCATGTTTGCTGCGCGCCTTGCGCCGCCTATATCACCTATGCTAGGCTAATGAGCCGCTTCCGAGTTTCTTGGTATTTCTATAATTCCAATATTTACACGGAAGAAGAATATAATAAGCGCCTGGGGGTAGTAAAAGATTTTTGCCGCCAATACAAAATCAAATTAATCACCGAGCCGTATGACCATCAAGGATTTTTGTCCTCAGTTTTGGGGCGAGAGCAGGATCCAGAGAGGGGCAGCCGCTGTTTGATCTGCTACCTCGACCGCCTCAAAAAAACCGCCAGCTTGGCAGCTCGGGGGCGTTATGAATATTTTTCCACCAGCCTGCTGATCAGCCCTTACAAACTAACCGACGAAATCGAAGAGATGTGCCGGGAGTTAGCGGAGAAGTTTGGAGTAAAGTATTTGAATGAAAATTTTCAGGCCGACAACGGTTTTCGCCTTTCTCAAGAATTCGCCAAGCAGAAAAACTATTATCGCCAAAAATTTTGCGGTTGTGAATTTTCCAAGAAAAGCGCCGGTTTGCTGGCGGCCGTTTTATTACTGCTAGCGGCCTGGCGTTTTCCCTTGATTGCCCGCGCGGAGACAGTGGATATTTCTTCAAGCACGGCCAGCAGTACCTTGATTACTGATCGGAGCGTTGATACTGACGGCGATGGTTTGAGCGACTACGATGAAGTTAATAAATACCACACCGATCCAAGCAAGGCGGACACCGATGGTGACGGCTACAATGACGGCGACGAAATAAAAAATGGCTATTCGCCACTAGTTCCTGATAAAAAACTATCACAAGTCGACACCGACAAGGACGGCCTGAACGATGCTTTGGAACTAAAATTCGGTACCGACCTCGGAAAAGCTGATACCGACGGCGACGGTTATTCGGATTTTACCGAAATTGATTCCGGCCACGATCCGCTTTCCGCCAAAAAAGAAGCGATGTTGCCGATGAAAGTTGAGGTTTCCCTTAAGTCGCAAAAATTGTCTTTTTTCGTTGGTGGTATAAAATGGAAAGAGTTCACTATTTCCAGCGGCAAGGCGAGCACCCCCACCCCCAAGGGAACCTATAAAATCAC
>CAIMEI010000027.1 GCA_903839955.1 Candidatus Falkowiibacteriota bacterium
GATCTTCACTCCGTAGTATAATCCTTCACCATAATACAAACTCACGCCATCGGCACTAATTACCCCGTCAAAGGGCGAAGAAGTGGCTTTGTTTCCCTTAATTAAGATCAGGTAGTCGGCGTTCCCGTCCAAAACAGCTTTCGGCTTAATCGTTGCCGACGTGGTGGTGCCGACGCCGGAAAGGTAATTGTCGGATGGTTCGACGTTGACGGGAATCTGACAGTATACGGAAGGGTCGCTGTTATCAGCGAGCGCGCTGTCCTTGTGAAATATTCTGGCAATCGAGGCGATGATTTTTTTGGTCTGCTGATAAATCTTGGCAATCAGACCTTCTTTGAGCGGGCCGGAAGCGGTTAAGGCACCCGAAGGAGTACTGGTCGGCGTGAACTTGGGCGTGCTAGTCGGACAAACAAAACCGCTGTCATGTCTTTCGAGCAAGCGGATATTGGTCGCCAAGCTGGGGCCGTTCATTAATTGATTAAAGGTAATCAAGAGTTCGGCGTTGCGGCAAACACCGCCTTGGCCGTCACCGGGAGCAATATTCCAAACTAACGGATAGGGATGACAACAGCTGTCTGTGCCACAGCCATCATTCCCGTTGCCGCAATCGGCGTTGCCAGAACAACCACAGCACAGGCCGCGGCCGGCGCCGGAGCAAGAACCACGGTTAGCCCAACAAGATAACTTGGCGTTAATCGCCTTGCAAGAAGCGTCGTTTCCCGGCGAGCAGCAGCAGACTCCGCACTCACCGCCGACTGACGGCGTGGTGGAAGAGACGGCGTGGCCAGAGGAATCTAAGCAGGAAAATGGACTGGAAGGAAGACCGCCGCAAATGAAGGGATCGCAGGTAATAGAGCTGGCCGTTGAACTAGGGCTGGTACAATTCAAATCCAAGCCAGTATTTGTTGGCCCTTGCGCAGCACAAGTCGTGTTGCAGCTAGCAACACTTGGATAAGCACCAGTGCTGGTGGCATGGATATCGCATTGACTGCTATCAGTCGCTGAACAATTATAATAAGCACAATAGCCGAAAGCGGAATTATTTTTATCGTTAGAAATTAGCGTGCCCGCGCCACCGCGGCAAACGGGATGACCAGAACTGTCTGGCTTCTTGGCATCCAAACAACAATAATCAGCGTGAACTAGGCAATCGCTAGCGCTCAGAGTAGAACAATCCACACAAGCGCCAGTAGGAAAACTGGCAGAGACTTGGCAAAACTGACTGGTATGATCAGCGGAACTGCCATCCTTTTTGAGGCAATTACAGGCTGCATCTCGAGTGGCCGTGTTGCTGCCAGCAGCAAAACAGCCGGAGCATTTACCAAATTCTGTATTATCCGGTTTAATACCGGAACCGCAGGATCCTGTACAGGTTAGCGGGGCACAGCAATCAGCATTGCTATTTTGCTTACTGCAACAGCACTCGCAGGTCGGAGCGACCATCTCGACACATTGTCCACTGCCTTTATCCAGGTCACCGCCTAAGGGGCAATTAGCCGGAACTACGCAGTGCCCATCCGTACAGCTTTCATTGTCTTTGTCGTTACACGAAGAATTATTTACAGAATCAACGGGTCCCCCACAAGTAGCCGCGCTGACACAAAAGTTGCTTTGTATATTATAACTAAAGCCATCCGGGCAAGCACTCCCAACAATCTGCTGTACTGGACTGGTCGCTGACGAACACTTCCCTGGCACGTTTGGACAAGTATCGCTAGTTTGACACGAACCACCAAGTTCTTGAGATATTCCCAGGCAACTATCAGTGGGGTCCGGGTTGGTCCCAAAAACATCAGTGCTAAAAGCCCATTCAAAAACTGAATTTTTGATATCACCGACACACGCAGAGGCATCGCTCACGCACTGCCCTTTGTTGGCCGTATTTTCTGGACAACAGATGCTCCCGCCGGCACAGTCTTCATTCTTAGTGCAAGCACCAACCTGAAAAGAAACCGGATTACTCAAAGCATTAGCAGCGGTCTTTAACTTCACCACCCCGGAAATCGCCGCTGTCGGAACAGTCACTGCGACTTGGCTGGTTTTATTGCTGATCTGCACTGTTGAGCTGGCCGTTAGAGCATTAAACAGAACAAAAGCCGAGGCACCATTACTGCCGAAATTTTCGCCGAACAAAGTCACCGGCGAATTGGCTGGTCCGCGATCAGGATTAATACGGCAAACGCCTGGGCTCAAAACAGCATTCGAATCAAAATTGAAAAATAGACTGGTACTGGAAGAATCGATTTTCCAACTATCATTCACCACTTCAACATTACTAGCACCAGTACTGAGGCCGCTCGGCACTTTCACGAGAATTTGGCTATCCGACCAAAGGGCGTTTTTGCATTCTGCTGGGAAATCATAACCCGCCTCTTTGCCGGAGCCTTTGGTACCGAAATAGACGTGGCCGTTCCCTTGGCTATTGCCAAAATTATTACCGCTGATTGTCACGTATTGGCCGGTGTTGCCGGAAGCCGGCGAAATTGCTGTGATGGTCGGTGCCGGCGGCAAATCGTTTAATTTTTGAAAAAAGAGGAAATTGCTTTTCTTTTTGCCAGCGGCCACGAAGATACTATTATTGCCGATTGTTAGGCTCGGAATTTTTACACTACCGCTAGAGTCGCTGCTAAAACTGCTATCAGCTTCCATTTTACTCTGATAATCGCCAAAATAAGCCTTAGTCGGTTCAACTGCGCCTGTAAAATTTGCACCAAAAATATTCATGGTGTCATTGGTGCGCACACCGCTCGGATCAAGCCCGCAGATTCCCGGACGGGAAATAAAATTGCCCTGAAAATCATTAAACTTCGGACCATTATCGTCATTGGTGGCGTCAGACTTGCCGCCGCGCGTTATCTTGATTGGCCCATTTAAAACTATATGCGGAATCGTGACAATAATCTGATTATCCAGCTGCATCGCGCAAGACGGGTTAGTCAGCATGACATTTTGCGCCACCACGTCGCCGATTCTAGCATTCTCATCGTCGGTGGCATCCACGATTTTCAGATTATTAATATACAGAGAAGTGCCGTTGCCCGTCGGACCGGCTGCTAAAGAAAATTCCACCTTGCCGTTTTCCGCTTTTGGAATAAAAGGAATAAAAATACTGCGCTGATCGCTGTAGGGTCCCGGAGCGAGGTCGTATATTTCTTGGCCGTCAAAATAAACCAAGAGATGATTAGCGAGAAGGCCCTGATAGCTGAACTGGAGCTGATAGATATGATTATTGGCCAGGTTTTTATTGAGAATATTATAAGACACGCTCGCCGCTGTGTCGGCGCCGTCAACGATTCCTGGCGTTTGACTAAAAAACAACGAAGGAGTATTCCCGGAAGGATTTTTGGCAATCAAAACTTCGGAACCATCCCCCTTCTGCAAGTCACTAAAAGGAGAAACCACCGGCGCCAGCTGATCCTGATAAGAACTAAAGTCGTCAGTAAGCAACGGCTGGCCGGTCGCGGCTTGATTAAAGTTGCGGCCAAAAATGGTCAAGAAGCTGCCATCGCGGCCATTGGGGGTTTTGGTGTCGCAAGAAGATCCCGGACAATCAGCATCACTTTCGCATTCCTTACTGATATTGCTAGCGCAAAAGCCACCCAAAGGACTGACTCCTAAAATGGTAGGTTGACCTTCGCAGAGGCAAGTGCTGGCATTGCAAGTTGTTCCCTCGCCGCAATTATTGGCGCTCACGTCGCAGGAACCGTCGGCTTTTTTACCGCAAGAATCACCGTTTTGCCCCTTGGTTTCACAGAGACAATTGTCATTACAAAATTTATCATTTGAGCCGCACAAATTTTTGTCTGGCTGACAAGAACCTAGGCCGCCGCCATTGCAACTCACCGGGGTGGAAGTGGAATTGGTACAATCGTAGCCGACGCAGGAAGAATTGCCGTTGCTATCACATACCGTGTGCCCGCCGCAAAAGCAAGAGGCGCCGCTAGTGCAATATAAATCGGGATTTGAGCCGGGACCGCCGCCGTTTGTCGCGCCCCAAAGGCGAGTAATGACAAAATAAGCGATTCCCCAGGAGGACAGAATAATAATCAGACCGATGATTCCAGACTTGAGAATTTTTTTGGCCTTCTCAATCTGCTCCTCGTTGCCGTTGCTTTTCATCCAGATAAAACCGCCCCAGAGAATGATACTGACCGCGATAATCCCCAAGAAAAGTAAAGATACATTAATTATTCGCGTGGCGATGGTCCGCGGGTCGGAATTACTCAGATTGATGTTCTGGTTTACTTGCGTTACTCCAGTATCCAGTGTCCCCGCCGCCATAACTGCTTGCGTACTGAAGAATAAGCCGCAGCTGGCCAGAAGAATAAATAATACTTTGCTGATATTTTTCATAAGATAAAAACTGGAGTGTTATTGAAAACTAATTAGAGCAATTGCCATCCGCGGTTAACCCGGAAAGCGCCGTCGGACTGCCGGAACAGCAAGATGAA
>CAIMEI010000028.1 GCA_903839955.1 Candidatus Falkowiibacteriota bacterium
CCCACAAAACTCAGTTCATCACCATTACCCACAACCGCGCTTTAATGAAAAAAGCCAATATCCTGTACGGCGTTACCATGCAATCCGATGGCGTCAGCAAATTGCTGAGCATCCGCTTAGAAGAAGCCGAAAACGCCAGATAGAAGTCAGATAAGTAAAATTTATCAACAGCCAGTTAAAATAAAGTTGCCAAATAATTGGCGACTTTATTTTTTAAAGCAGGAACGATTATGACCGCGAATAAAATTTACAGTGCCTCAGTGAGCGGGCTAGAGGCAACTCTCGTGGAAGTTGAGGCTGATCAAGGGGGCGGAGAATTCGGCCGCATTAGCCTGGTCGGGCTACCCGGACCATCCACCAATGAAGCGCAGGAAAGAGTGCGCAGCGCCATCAAAAACAGCGGCTATGTTTTTCCACGGCGAAAAATCACCGTTAATTTGGCGCCGGCCGACATTCGCAAACAAGGATCGCAGCACGACCTGGCCATCGCCCTCAGCATTTTAGGCCTGAAAAATTCCAGCGTCTTTTCGGGCCGCCATTTTTTCATCCTTGGAGAATTATCTCTTTCCGGGGAAGTGAAGGCTGTCAAAAAAATTTTCCCCCTGGTAGCGGCGGCCGTCCGAGAAGGCTGCACGGAAATATTTTTACCAGCGGAAAACGTTGAGGAAATTTCCATTTTTAAAAAAATAAAAATTTTTCCCATCACCTCTTTAAAACAAATAGCTGACTATGTTTTCAAGGGCTGCTTCTTGGCCGGCCAAGTCGGGCTCGGGCCGAGTTCGGTTGAAACTCAAGACCATGAAGCCGTCTGGCAAAAAATTCGCGGCCAGAATCGCGCCAAGCGAGCAGCGGAAATATCCTTGGCCGGCGGACATCACTTTTTGATGGTCGGTCCGCCCGGAAGTGGAAAAACCATGATTGCCCAAGCGATGGGGCAATGCCTGCCGCCAAATTCCCTGAACCAAGCCCTGGAAATCGCTAATATCAAAAGCATCTGCGGTTTGCCAGTCAAAAATGATGGCGACTTTTTTTTCGGTTTATTTCGCGCCGTGCACCACTCCTCATCTGGACCAGCACTGCTCGGCGGCGGTAAAAGCTTGCGGCCCGGAGAAATTACTTTGAGCCACCACGGCCTGCTATTTCTTGACGAATTACCGCAATTCGCCACGCAAACCATCAATGCCTTGCGCCAACCGATGGAAAAAGAAAGTATTTTTTTAGCGCATGCCGAGGAATCCTGTTTTTTTCCTTGCTCTTTCACTTTGATTGCCACCGCCAATCCTTGCCCCTGTGGTTTCTGGGGCGAGTCGCAACATGTCTGCCGTTGCCGCCCCAAACAATTGGCCGCTTATCGTCGAAAGATACCTGGGCCAGTCTTGGATCGTTTTGATTTATGCTTGCCGGTTCACTACCCAGAAAAAATTCAGACCGCAAGCTATTGTCCCTCGGCCAAGAACATTTGGCGCGCCCGAAAAACACAGGAAAAAAGAGGTTTTTTAAATGGCCGCTGTCCGGATAATTTGCTGTCCGTCATCGCCTTGTTCGGCGAAAAAGAAAAAGACTTCTTTTTGAGTGCCGCCGAAAACTTGCACTGCTCGGAAAGAGGAAAAATAAAAATTCTCAAAATAGCCAGAACCATTGCCGATTTGGCCGGGGAAAAGGAAATTTCCGTTCCACATTTAGCCGAAGCCTTTAGTTTGCGGAGTGACGATACAATTTGCTATAATTAGGTTAGCGTTAATCATTTTTCGCCGCTCTCTCGAGCGGGTGTTATCTGCTAACTTTATGAACAAAAAAATAATCGCCCTCGGCCTGCTTTTTGTCTTCATTGTCACCTCCGGTTTTGGCTGTAAAACGGTCAGCCCACAAGCCCAACAGGCCATGCAGCCGGTCACTTTGGAATTTTGGGGGGTTTTTGATGACACCGATGCTTTTCAGGCGATTATCGAAAAATACAAAGCCCTTCACCCGAACATCACCATCAACTACCACAAGTACCGCATTGAGGAGTATGAGAACGAGCTAGTAAATTCCATGGCCGAAGATCGCGGTCCGGATATTTTCATGGTTCACAATACTTGGGTCAAAAAATACAGCAACAAAATATTCCCCTTGCCAGCGCAGATTTCCATGGCCTATCAAGTCCAGAAAAGCGGCTTCCAGCAGGAGACGGTCCCAGAAATCAGGGTCACCAAAAGCTTAACCCCGAGCGATGTCCAACGTTCATTCGTTGACGTCGTCGCTAGCGACGCCATTTTGAACAACCAAATCATGGGCCTGCCGTTATCCGTAGACACCCTCGCCCTGTTCTACAACAAAGATTTATTCAACAGCGCAGGTATTGCCAATCCGCCGCAGTATTGGGATCAAGTTTTTCAGCAAGACGTCAAAAAACTCACTCAACAAGACGAAAAAAGAAACATCATCCAATCTGGCGTCGCCCTCGGCGGCAGTAAGAACATCAATCGTTTTAGTGATATTTTGGTCACCCTCATGATGCAAAACGGCAGCAAAGTTATGGATGGCAACCAGGTAATTTTCAATCAGGTGCCGGACAATCAAGTGAGCACAGGTTACAATCCTGGTTTGGGCGCCCTGGTTTTCTATACCGACTTCAGCAATCCGGTTAAAGAAGTGTATTCCTGGAATGACACCCTGCCAAATTCTCTCGACATGTTTATTAGCGGCAATCTCGCTATGATTCTTGACTATTCCTACGACCTAGCCACCATCAAAGCGCGCGCGCCCAAAATGAATTTTGCGGTAGTGGAACTGCCGCAGATTGCCGGCAACCCAGAAATTAATTTTGCCAATTACTGGCTCCTGACCGTGGCCAAAAAGAGTAAAAGCCAAAATGAGGCCTGGGATTTCATCCAATTTGCCACCAAGGAAGAACAGGCTAAGCTGTATTTAGACAAAACCAAAAAACCGACCGCTCTCCGCTCTCTAGTAGACGCCCAAAAAGCCGACCCAGACCTCGCTCCTTTTGCCAATCAGGTTCTAACTGCCAAAAGCTGGTATCACGGCAGTAATCCTTCCGTCGCCGAAGATGCTCTGGGCACGATGATTGATAATGCCGCCAAAAACCCCAGCCAAATGAAAGACATTTTGGACTTTGGCGCTAACCAAGTCCAACAAACTATCCAATAATATGAAGATAATCAAAAAAATCAGCGTTGCCCTACTCGCCGCAATAAGTTTAATCGCCGCTCCACTCCTAGCAAGAGCAGCTGACATTAATATTATTAGCAACACGGACTCTCATTATAGCGATGGCTCTTATCAGTTGCCCGACGCCATGGCGCTGGTTATCCATATCGCCGACATCATTCTTC
>CAIMEI010000029.1 GCA_903839955.1 Candidatus Falkowiibacteriota bacterium
AAGTTAAATCTTCATATTCCCGCACGCTCATCTTTTTATACCCCTCAACTTCTTTTAAGCTCTTGCTGAGGCATCCTAATTCTCCTCCAAAAAATTCATTAAAGTTGAGGTCGACTGAAGCGCCATTCTTGTCATGAAAAGCAATTGAAGCGTTTATTATTTTGCCAGTCTCCACTGATCGATTAAATTCCACTTCATAAACCCTATCTGAGAATGCCCGCTCAACTGGCTTGGCGTCCTTTTCTGAAGAATTACGGTGCGGTAAAGTAAAATCACCAAAATAGTACCCAGGCATATTGCTCTCGTGGTCATTTCCATTAAGAATACCCGCACTCTTTTTGTTGATATTATAAAGCTTGGTGATAATACTCTTTAAATCCTCTTTGGCCTTTTCGGGAGTTAACTCTTTTTCATAAGTCCGCTCCGTTTTATCTTTTTCGGTGGTTTGCGCACCAATTTTTTCAGCAGAAAGCGAAAGGCCGGTAGTCAAAATCAAAGAATAAGCCAAATTCCTCAGGCCAGGATTATTCCGGATGATTTTCAGGATACTTTCCTGCGCCTCCTTTTCGTTTTGCGCAATTTCTAGGCGGCTGCTCGCAATGACTGCGGAAATTTCTTTGTTGTCAGAAAAATTTTTACCCAGTGCTTCGTTCGTTTCCAAGGAAGAGGCAGCCGCCCCTTTTATTTTTTCAATATTTTTTCCGGCTGCCTTTTCCAGATTTTCCGATAGATTCTCTTTCTCAGGTTGTTGAAAAGTTTCCTGCCTATTGATTTCTTCCTGCTTACCGTTCATAAAATTAAACTATTTACCTCAATTTACAAATACTTTTTAGAACTTCTTGCGCCTGCTTTTCGTTGCTCCGCCGAGAAAGATCAATAACCGCCTCATTGCGCCTTTTCTCTATTTCACCCAGCCGAAGAGCGAAGTCTTCATAAATTTTATTCAGCTGGTCAACTTCATTTTTTTCAAGATTATTGTTTGACATAGGGTGTTTTGTTTCTAAACATGAGTTATGGGCAACGCCAATATTTTATCACATCGCCAAAAATTTCACGATATTTACAAAAACACCCAGCCTTGCTGAGTGTTTTTAATTAGTAGTCCCTAGGGGAGTTATCGCGCTCGCTCCGCTTCCGCGTCGCTCACTTATCCAGGGCCAGCGTCAAACATTCCCCGAATGTTTGACGATCACTCATCTGCGTCCTCGCTGCTCGGAATGGCAGCTCGGACTTGATTCGTTTCTGGCCTGGTTCGACTCCTCCGACCTACGGTCGGCTAAATAAAAACAACACACTTTTCGTGTGTTGTTTTTATTTAGTAGTCCCTAGGGGAGTCGAACCCCTCTTACCAGGATGAAAACCAACAGTCCGTGGTTCGTTAATCATCAACAAATACGGGGTAAAACGAATAAAAGTCAGTAAATAGGGGGATAAATGCTATAGTCTATTTTAATATATTTTTACTGATTTAAGTCCATCCAGATAACCTTTGTGGCACAATAATGGCACAATTCTGCCGTGGCACTGCAGGGGAGGTTGTCGGAAGGATTTATTAGAGAAGTTACTACACTGGGTGACTCACTATTGTTTTCAGGGAAGGTCGCCTATACGATTCGGTTACCTGCCGTTCGGCGCGCTATCTCAAGCCAGCTGCGTCCCGCTCAATTTCGTGCCACTCCTCAGAGGGAAGATTAAGAATGTGTCGATAAGAATTTACAATTTTTTTAGCTAGCTCATTTTGTCGATCCATATCGTTTGGGTTTATAATTGTTCCCGACAAATATGTACTATCAGTTTTACCGTTATGAGCCACTACCATCGTTCGATAACGTAGCTGGACGTAATCATCGTAATCTTTCTGCGACTCCGCATTAGACTCCCAAGATTGGTGGCAGTCCAAGCAATAAAACGATAAATGACCATACAGATACTCAGCGCCAGATTGCCCTTCTGGTTTAACCTTGGCGACGTTAAGATTAGAGACTTTAAC
>CAIMEI010000030.1 GCA_903839955.1 Candidatus Falkowiibacteriota bacterium
AAAGAAATCTCGTCCTGAACATTGGAGCAAAAATCAAAATCGCTACTAGAAACAATGCCGATAACCTGGCCGCTCGCGCGATCCAAGACGGGAAAGCTGAAAAATTTATATAATTTTTCTGCCTTCATTTTCATCACTGCTTCCACGGTATCATCAGCAAAAACGCAAACCGGCGTCTGGATAAAGGCGTTGAGATGGTGCTTGACGCGGGCTATTTCCATAGACTGGTCAAAAGGACTAAGCGCTTTGTGGATAATTCCTAGGCCGCCGAGCTTAGCCATTTCAATCGCCATCTCAAATTCCGTTACCGTGTCCATCGGCGAACTAACAATTGGGATATTCAGCGGAACATTTCTGGAAAATCTGGTCTGTAAATTAACCTCCCCGGGCAGTATCTCTGAATAGCCGGTCTTTTCGCGAACATCACCATAGCTCAAGGCCAAACCAATTCTTTCCATCTTCTTAAAAAAGACATCTAAAGGATATTTCTCATTTTTTTCCATCACTTTTTATTATTTAGTTATTAATGTATTTACACGCCCCAATATTACGATAAAAAAGCCAAAAAGTCAATGGAAAAAGGGCTGAGTTCAAGAAACTAGCGCAAATACCCTAGTCGGCATATATTCTATGAATATGGCCAAAGAATACCACCGGCTCACCTTTGTTGAGCGGGAAGAAATAAGCAAAGGAATCTATAAAAAAGAAAGCTACTCCGAAATAGCTAGAAAGCTAAATCGAGAGGTTTCCACTATTAGCAATGAAGTCCACAAGCAAGTGGCGGTTAGGCGCTGGTGCTATAGCGCTATTAAGGGTGAAGCTCTGGCTAACGAGAAACGGAAAAAAGGACGGAAAAAGATTTTAGAGACCAATGAGGAATTATTGAAATATGTTCAGAAAAAACTAAGGACTGAGTGGTCGCCAGAAGAGATTGCGAAACGGTTAAAACTGGATTATCCTAATGATATGACAATGCGCATCTCACATGAATCAATCTACCAATATTTATATTGTCTTCCCCGAGGCGAACTGAAGAAGGAATTAATGAAAGGGCTTAGACAAGAGAGAAAATTGAGATTGAGTCGGAAGGCAATTCATAATAGAAGACCCGGAATTCAGGACATTATTAGTATTTCGGAGCGGCCGGAAGAGGTTAGAGACAGAATTGTTCCTGGCCACTGGGAAGGCGACTTGGTGGTCGGGAAAGAGCACCAAAGCGCCATCGGCACTTTGGTGGAACGAACCACCAGGCTAACCTTGCTGGTGCCATTAAAGGGAAAGGACGCCCTTTCTGTCGCCCAGGCATTCGCCTTGGCATTTAAAAGAATCCCTAAACAATTTACCAAGACTCTAACCTACGACCGGGGCACTGAAATGGCACAACATAAGTTATTTACTAGAGAGACGAAGATTAAGGTGTATTTTGCCGATCCTCACTCTCCCTGGCAACGCGGAACTAACGAGAATACCAATGGATTGATTAGGCAGTATTTTCCTAAAGGAACCGACTTTAAAACAGTGCCGCTTTCCGCAATCCGGAAAGCGGAAAAGAGACTTAATTCTCGTCCCAGAAAAACTCTAGGATTTTACACCCCCTCAGAAAGATTTTACGAACTAACTGCCGGCCAAAAAATTGCGTTAGGAGCTTGAATCCAGCTTGAGAAATTGGCTAGTTTCCCCGATTGACTAAAATAAATTATAATTGTAAGATAAAAAGTCAGTTTCTGACCTTTAACAAATAAATAAT